>CAKQCC010000022.1 GCA_934216625.1 uncultured Lactobacillaceae bacterium | reverse complement strand
GGATGGCCCTTCAAGCCGGTAATCAAGCAGGGGACGTTCAACGTGGCTGGATCCCGACCGAAGATAACGCTACCGAACACGGTACTTTTGATGCTGACGGTCGGTTCGTCCCTGACGACTATGAGGCGGATGGCGAACCCAGCAATTTACGGTGGGCGCGTTCATTAGTCCGCATTCATTTCGTTAAGTATAATCAGCTGACCAATCGTTCACAGGATTCCGGAGTGGTAATTAATTACGAACCTAGTATCGCGAGCGATAGCTACGTGGGCGCTAATCACGTTTACACGCCCGCTGAATATCAGCAGGACCTCAAAAACGATCCGGCTTTGCAGTCGCTGAAGGCTTCCGGTTACGTTAATTTAGCTACGAACGGGAACGGAATCCCACTGTTTAACCATCAGCAATACTTTAGTTTGCCGAACGGGACTCGTGACGTTCAAATTTACGTGACGAATCAGGCCAGCAGTACTGACAACCCGAATCTACCGGGACATTACGTACCAATTGGCCCGGCCAATCCTGAATTTAAAGGTGCTAACGCCAGTGGAAACGCTAAATACCCGTTCTTACCGGGTCGTCAGCCGATTTCGGATTCCCGGCTGGATCATTTGATCCCGAGTCCGAACTTTAAGCACCTTGATCCTAAGAATCCGACCGAAATCCACGGCCTACCGGGACCTAACGGCTGGGTTGCTGGCGCGAACGTTCCGGCCGTTCAGGCTGACTTTACGATTCGGGCTCACGTCCTTACCAACGACGGTGGGGTCGAGGAGAAAGTTTCGGACGTTCCGATCGCGATTGATTTGACCGCTAACAATAACGCGTTGAACACGACTTACACCATTAGTAACCGCAACTTACGGGCCGCAATCGTTAATTACGTTCTTTCCCGCGGCTATATTGATGCCGATGGTCAAGCCAACGACCTTGATTACGATTCGATCATGCGGGACCCCAGTGACCTCTATTCACCGATCAAATATCAGCTAGTTAACCGAAACGGGGTTTACCACGCCGTTTTGGTGAACGGCAATCATAACGCTGGCCAGTTCATTTACACGCCGTCGAACGCCATTATTAATTATCAAGGCTGGGTTTATCAGCGAACCGCCAGTGATCAGATGATTCCGATTAATCGTCAGCCTAAGCAAGTTCAGTCGGTTGTTGCTGAAGGCTATCAAGGCATGCGAATTGATCCGCTTGCTAACCACGACGTTCAGATGTTCTTTGACGCGTCGGGCTGGAACGTGAACCCGGTTAGTGGCGAAAAGATTCAGCCGTTTACCTTATCTGGATATGATAACCGTTATCTTCATCACCAGGCGACCAATAGTGACAAAAACTTTGGCCCGGCTGATTTAAAAGTGGGGATGTATAAACGCTTGAGCCGTTACACCACTTTTTATAATAAGGATCATAATAGTGGTGATTTGGTGGAACAGAAGTACCTGGATGATGAAGTCGGCTTGAATGATAATGACGGCAGTCAAATGGTTCACGTCGACCCCAGCAGCGGTAATTTAGTTAAAGATAATGGTCCCGAAAGTGGCCCTTTAGATAGTCGCTTATCAAGGGTAAGCCGGTTCAACCAACACTCAGTTCCGGTTCGGATTAATAAAATCATTGACCGACCACGTTGAATCATGATGGTAAATTGATTATAATGTTAATGGTGTTTTGCACTAATTCACACCTGAAGTGATGACTTGATAAGTGCTCTGAATGGGGTTGTCGAGTCAAGTGAGCTTTGGGGAGGAAAAACTAAAATTGGAGGAAACATTATGGCTGTAGTTACAATGAAGCAATTATTGGAAGCCGGAGTTCATTTCGGTCACCAAACCCGTCGCTGGAACCCGAAGATGAAGAAATATATCTTTACGGAACGCAACGGAATTTACATTATTGATTTACAAAAGACCGTTAAGATGTTGGGTGACGCTTATAAATACATGCGTGACCAAGCTTCTAAGGGTGCTGTAATCTTATTCGTTGGCACCAAAAAACAGGCTCAAAACACGATTCAAGAAGAAGCAACCCGAGCTAACCAATATTACGTTAACCATCGTTGGTTAGGTGGGACGTTGACTAACTGGGTTACGATTCACAAACGGATCCAGTACTTAAAGAAATTAAAGAAAATGTCAACTGACGGTACGTTCGATCGTTTACCGAAGAAGGAAGTTTCCGTTTTGACTAAGCGGATGAATAAGTTAGAGTACTTCTTGGGTGGAATCGAAGACATGCCACGAATTCCTGACGTAATGTACATTGTTGATCCGAGAAAAGAATCCATTGCCGTTAACGAAGCTCACAAGCTGAACATTCCGATTGTCGCAATGGTTGATACTAATACTGATCCGGATGACATCAACGTTGTGATCCCGTCAAATGATGACGCAATCCGGGCCGTTCGTTTGATTACTTCCAAGATGGCAGACGCCATTGTTGAAGGTAATCAAGGTCAAGAAGGCAAGGATGCTCAGTCTGCCGCTGGTTCTGATTCCGATCACAAAGACCAGCAGACGTCTGCTTCAGCTTCGGATCAAGATTCCGACAAATAATTAATTTAAAGAATTGAGCTGTTTATTCTGTTTTGGCTGGAATAAACAGCTTTTTGTTATGGTATCAATCAGTTAATTTATGATATAATTAGTGAATGGAAATTAACGAAGAGATTTTGAAAAAGGTCTCAGGGAGGTCAAATTATGGCAAAAGTTACTCTAGATCAGATTAAGTCATTACGTGATAAAACCAACGTCGGAATTATGGACGTTAAGAAAGCCTTAACTAAGGCGAACGGTGACGAAAAGAAAGCAATGGACCTTTTGCGTGAAAAAGGTGCTAAACAGGCCCAGAAGCGCAGCGGCAATAAGACTGAAAATGGATTAACCAAGATCGTTTCGAACGGTAACGTTGCGGTAATCTTGGAAGTTGATTCAGAAAGTGATTCCTTACCGACTAACGCCAAATTTCAGGGCTTAGTTTCAATGATTGCCAAGGCAATTCTGGCTCATCAGCCCAAGACGGTTGCTGACGCTTTGAAGTTGTCTTCTAAGCAGGGAACCATCAAAGACAGCATTACTTACATTACCCAGATTACTCACGAAAACATTAATTTGAGCCGGTTCCAGATCGTTAAGAAGAATGATGATGATCACTTCGGCATTTACGTTCACAACGGCGGCCAGATTGCTTCGTTAGTCGTGGTTAACGGTGCTGATGATTCGGTCGCTGGTAACGTTGCGATGCACGTTGCCGCCATGGATCCTGAATATTTGGTGCCAAGTGACATTTCTGAAGATCGCATGAATCACGAAAAGGCGGTTCTGAAGAAGGAAGCGCTTAATTCTGGCAAACCGGCTAAAATCGTTAAAATGATGATTAACGGCCGTTTGAAGAAACGGTTATCCCAGATTTGCTTAGCCGATCAGCAATTCGTGATGAATTCCGACCAAACCGTTGCGAAATACGTTAAGGCTAATCACGGCCAGCTGAAGTCATTCATTCGTTACGAAGTCGGTGAAACCGCTAACGATCAGCAATAAAAATTAGGTTTAGTTAAATGTGCCGTCTCGGGTTATTGAGTGGCACATTTTTTGTTGTTCTGAATTACGTTTAGAAAGTTGGCAAAGCTGGAATGGCGAATTTGAAGTATCAACGAATCGTTTTAAAAATTAGCGGTGAAGCTTTAGCGGGTTCCCAAGGACACGGGATTAATCCGCAAGTGATTAAGCAAGTTGCCCAGAAGGTCAAGTCACTTTATTCAACCGGGATTCAGATCGCGATTGTTTGCGGCGGTGGCAACATGTGGCGCGGAGTCACCGGCGCTCAATTAGGAATGGAGCGCAGCCGCGCCGACTATATTGGGATGCTGGCAACCGTAATGAACAGCTTGGCTTTAGAAGATGGGTTTCAATCGGCCGGGATCCCGGCAACGGTTCAAACTTCAATTCCGATTCAACAGGTTGCGGCTCCGTATCGCTTACCAGCCGCGTTAAACGAGTTACGGCATCACCAGGTGGTAATTTTCGGCGGTGGAATCGGTAATCCGTATTTTTCAACCGACACTACCGCGGTTCTTCGGGCTGCCGAAATTCATGCCGACGCAATTTTGATGGCTAAGAACGGGGTTGACGGGGTTTATTCCGCTGACCCGAATCAAGATCCGCACGCTACCAAATATGCTCATTTGCGGTACGTTGATTTAATTCAGAAACACTTGAAAGTGATGGACATGACGGCTTGCTCTTTGGCAATGGAGAACCGGATCCCGTTAGTGGTTTTTGACTTTAAGCAGGCCGGTAGTTTGAACCGAATTGTTAGCGGCGCCCAAATCGGGACTTTAATTGATTAAAGGAATGGTTAATGATGTTTAATTCGAATCAAGTTTTGAAAACTAGTCGTAAGAAGATGAACCAGGCCGTTCAGGTCTTAAAACATGATTTAGGAACGGTTCGGGCTGGTCGAGCCAACGCCAGTATTTTGTCTGGGGTTAAGGCTGAATATTACGGAACCCCGACCCCGATTAACCAGATGGCTTCGATTACGACCCCGGAACCGCGGGTTTTAATGATTACCCCCTACGTTAAGGATTCATTAAAGAACATTGAAGAAGGAATCTTGAAAGCTAACATCGGGCTTAACCCGACTAACGACGGTGACGTAATCCGGTTGGTCATTCCGCAGTTGACCGATGACCGCCGCGATGAATTATCCAAGAAAGTCAAGGCAATGGGCGAAAAGAGTAAGGTCGCCGTTCGGAACGTTCGTCGGGAAGCGATGGACGACATTAAAAAGGGTGATCAGAATAGTGACATTACTGATGACCAAATGCACCGGTTAGCTGATCAGATTCAAAAAATTACTAATGCTTCGACTTCAAACGTTGACCAGGCGGTTAAAGATAAGCAAAATGAAATTCAGTCTGAATAATCGGATTAAGGAAATTTAACTTTGGCAAATCACGAAAATAATTTGACGGTTACGCCCGGAACGCCTAAATTTGACCACCTGGTGTTTCGATTAAATCATCGTTTAACTGATGATAATCTTCAGCTGTTTGATTATCGCGGTAATCATTTTCAGCGGATTCAAAAGGGTGTCTTTGTGATGCCAATTTACCTTTCGAAAAAATTTAATTTATTTATGGTGGCTGCTAAACTGGTCGAGGACGACTGGATCTTGGCTTTCGCTAAGGCAAAAATTCGTCCGGAAAAACATCGGGAAGTTACTAGCTTATTAGATCCGATGCCAACCGGAAAGGGCCTTAACCTTTTGGGACGTCGAGCCCCTGATCACGCTAACCAGCTGCTGAAGTATTTCACGACTTTAACCGAAACTAAGCACGGTGAGTGGCGTTTGGTTAAATGACCAATAATAAAGGAATTGATGAAGTAATGAATCAAAAGTTGGATCCAAACCGCATTCCGCATCACGTCGCAATTATTATGGACGGTAACGGTCGCTGGGCTAAGCAGCGGCATTTACCACGGATTGTAGGCCATAAGCACGGAATGGAAGCAATCAAACCGGTTGCTTTGGCGGCGAGTCACGTTGGGGTTAAAGTCCTAACACTTTACGCGTTTTCAACCGAAAACTGGCGGCGTCCGGCTAAAGAAGTTAATTACATTATGAGTTTGCCCCGACGCTTTTTTAATCATTTTATTCCGGATTTAATTAAGAATAACGTTCAAGTTAGGGCAATCGGTTATTTGAACCGGTTACCGCAAAATACCCGGAAAGCAATTCGTTCGGCAGTTGCTGACACCAAGGATTGCGACGGGATGGTGCTTAACTTCGCCGTTAATTATGGCGGACGTGATGAAATCGTGACGGCCACTAAGCAGATTGCTGCAGCTGTTCAACGTCATCAGCTACGGATTGATGAGATCACACCGCAATTATTTGCCAAGCATTTGATGACCGGTTTCCTGGGTCATTTAGCGGATCCCGATTTGCTAATCAGGACTAGTGGTGAGGAACGCATTTCTAATTTCTTGCTCTGGCAGATTGCTTACAGTGAGTTTGTTTTCCGCCCGGAATACTGGCCTGATTTTGATCAAGACACGTTAATTGATTCGATTGCTCAGTACCAGCAACGGCACCGGCGCTTTGGTGGCTTAAAAAATTCGTGAGGGAGATTGAAATATGAAGACCAGAATTATTACCGCAGTAATTGCGCTGTTGATTTTCGTTCCCATCGTGATTACCGGTGGACTTTGGATTGACTGCTTAGCCGCGTTATTGGGGCTAATCGCGTTAATTGAAATTTTGATTATGCAAAAGCACCTGCTGATTTCTCCGGAAGCGATCATTGCTTACGTGGCGGTTTTGATTTTAATCGTTCCAGGAAGTTGGTTTCATGCACTTCCAGCGGCTTTTAACGCAAAGTTCCTGTTTTATTTAATGGTGATGTTGCTGCTGCTGCGGACCGTTACCACCCGGAATTTGTTCTCGTTTGACCGGGCCGGAGTGATTACATTGGCGACCCTGTACGTTGGAATGGGTTTTCATTATTTCTTGGATGCCCGAATTGACGGAATTGACACCATTTTTTACGCCTTGTTTTTGGTTTGGTCAACTGATACCGGCGCGTACTTGTGTGGCAAAGGTTTCGGTCGCCACAAGCTGGCTCCTCACATTAGTCCCCACAAAACTTGGGAAGGCGCCGTTGGTGGTTCGGTTCTGGCTTTGATCGTCGGAACGGCTTGGTTATCATTCTTCCCGATTAATGCTTACGGGCATTTAACGATGCTGATCATAACGCTGTTTCTTTCGGTCGTCAGCCAGTTTGGTGATTTAGTTGAGTCAGCGGTGAAGCGTCATTACGGGGTTAAAGATTCTGGTAAGATTTTACCCGGCCACGGTGGGATCCTGGACCGCTTTGACAGCCTCCTGTTTGTTTTGCCCGTCCTGCATTTGCTAGGAATCATCTAAAGCGAGGCGAAATCATTTGATTACCACGATCATTGCTTTTATCGTTATTTTTGGAATCTTAGTGATCGTTCACGAATTTGGTCACTTTATTGTCGCCAAGAAATCCGGAATTTTGGTTCGTGAATTTTCGGTCGGGATGGGTCCCAAGATTTTTTACCATCGCTACAACGGCACCACTTATACGTTGCGGCTGTTACCGTTAGGCGGTTACGTTCGAATGGCCGGCAGCGCTGATGATGAGGATTTGGAGATTCGGCCCGGAACCGCCGTTAGCCTTAAATTTGACGCTCATCACCGGGTTAAATCAATTGACACTAGTCATCAACAGAAAATGCTAAAGGGTCTGCCGATTGAAGTGGTAAAATCCGATCTGGAGCGCCGACTTTGGATTAAGGGCTACGTAAACGGCGACGAAAGTCAAATTCGTCGATTCTCGGTTAATCATGACGCCACTTTGATCGAGCGTGACGGCACCGAAGTTCAAATTGCGCCGGTTGACGTTCAGTTTCAGTCGGCACCGGTCGGCAAAAAACTTTTAACTAATTTTGCCGGGGTCTTCAACAATATTTTATTGGCGATCATTGCTTACGCATTACTCTCGTTTGTTCAAGGCGGGGTAATGACCAACACTAACCGAATTAACGTTTTGCCACATGATTCGGTAGCCCGGGTGGCCGGAATTAAAAACGACTCCAGGATTTTATCGGTTAATCATCACGCGACCCCGAACTGGTTAAAATTAAGGAAACAAATTGCGACGCGTCCGCACCGGAAAGTTGATTTAAGGATTGATCATGATCACCGGGTACGTTCGGTTCGTTTAACCACTAAGTCTAAAATGATGAACCGAAAACCCTACGGAGTAATTGGAATTGAGCAGACGCTTAACCACAGTCCTCGTGCTGAGCTGCTTTCCGGATTTTCGCAAACCTGGGGAATGACCAGGCAGTTGTTTCACTTCCTTAAATACATGGTGATGGGTCACTTTAGCCTGAATGATTTAGGTGGTCCGGTTGCCATTTTCGCGACGACTTCCCAGGCAGCCAAATTGGGTGTTATGGGCTTGTTGAATTTCCTGGCGTTTCTATCAATTAATCTAGCAATTATGAACTTATTACCAATTCCGGCTTTAGATGGTGGTAAAATAATCTTGAATCTGGTTGAAGCCGTTCGCCGAAAACCGATTTCCGAAAACGTGGAAACGGCGATCACGCTGGTTGGCTTTGTCCTGATTATTATTTTAATGGTCTTGGTAACCTGGAACGATCTTGAACGTTACTTTATTCATTAGTAAATTAAAAAATTGAGGAGCTTTTTATGAGACAGTCTAGAATGTTAATTCCGACTTTGAAGCAGAAGCCAAAGGGCGCGAAAGCACTCAGCCATATCATGATGCTGCGTGGCGGCTACATTCGACAGATTTCAGCTGGGATGTACGCTTATTTACCGTTAGCTTATCGGGTCATTCAGAACGTTGAACGAATTATCACTAAAGAAATGAATTCAATCGGGGCTAGTCGAATGCTGGTCCCGGCAATCCTTCCTGCTAAATTGTGGAAAGAGTCGGGTCGTTACGACACTTACGGTCCGGAATTGTTTAAATTCAAGAATCGCCGGGGAACCGATTATATTTTAGGCCCGACCCACGAAGAAACGTTTACGGCCCTAATTCGTGACACCATTAGTTCTTACAAAAATTTACCGCTGGTTCTGTACCAGATTCAATCGAAGTATCGGGACGAAAACCGGCCCCGGTACGGCCTTTTGCGCGGTCGTGAATTTATCATGAAAGATGCTTATTCCTTTAGCTTAAACGATCAAGACTTAGACCGGATTTATCACCAGATGGACCGGGCTTACCGCCGGATCTTTGATCAGATGCAGCTAAAGTACCGACCGATCATTGGGAACGGTGGTGCCATGGGTGGCTCTGATTCCCAAGAATTTTCGGCACCGGCCGCTGTTGGTGAAGACACCATCGTTTATTCAGATCAGGGTGACTACCAAGCTAATTTAGAAATGGCCACTAGTAAGTGCACCGCTAAAAAATCATCAGAAGCGGCACGACCGTTGACCAAAAAAGCGTGTCCCAATACTAAGACAATTAATAAATTAGCCCGGTTCCTGAAGCTAAAGCCAAGCCAAATTATCAAGAGCGTCCTCTTTATCGCTAACAAGAAGCAACCCGTCTTGGTGATGGTTCGCGGTGATTTCGACGTCAATAGTACTAAACTGAAGAATTACCTCTCGGCCGATTTCTTGGATTTAGCTGACCATGACCAAATTGAAAAGGTTTTGGGAGCTAGTGCAGGGTACGTTGGTCCGATTAAGCCACAGGCCAAGATTAAAGTTTTGGCTGATGATTATGTGAAAACAATGACTAATACCGTCGTGGGTGCTAATCAAGATGGTTATGATTACGTCAACGTTAACCCCGGTCGTGATTTTAAAGTTGACGCTTACACCGACTTACGAGTGATTCACGAAGGCGACTTGGCACCGAATGGTGAAGGTCATTTGAAATTTACTCCCGGAATTGAAATTGCCCACATCTTTAAGTTGGGCACCCGTTATTCGAAAGCGCTGGGGGCGACAGTCCTTGACCAAAACGGCCGTCGGGTTCCGGTAATTATGGGCTGCTACGGGATCGGCGTAAGCCGGCTCTTGTCAGCAATTGCTGAACAGCAGTCCGATCAGAACGGTTTAGTTTGGCCAGTTTCGGTTGCCCCGTTCGATATTCACATTATTCCAGTTAACGTCAAAAACGACGTTCAGATGAAGCTGGCTTTGAAGCTTGATCACCAGTTGAGTCAAGCCGGTTACCAGATTTTGCTGGACGATCGAAAGAAACGAGCCGGGGTTAAGTTTGCTGATTCTGATCTGATTGGGATTCCGCTACGCATTACCGTAGGTCGAAAAGCTGACCAAGGGATCGTGGAAGTTAAGATCAGGAAGACCGGTGAAACGGTCGAAG
>CAKQCC010000021.1 GCA_934216625.1 uncultured Lactobacillaceae bacterium | reverse complement strand
ATAATTCAAACGTAATTCCGATTATGCGTTCACTAGCTTGGGCCGTACTAATTATTCCGTCTATGAGTATTACCCGGGGCTTTTTCCAGGGTTATCAGGATATGGCGCCGAGTGCCATTTCGCAATTTACCGAGCAGCTGGTTCGGGTTGTTTACATGTTATTGACTGCGTATTTGATCATGCGCGTGATGCACGGCAATTGGATTACTGCCGTTTCTCAATCAACTTTTGCGGCGTTTATCGGAGCCGTTGCCGGCTTCTTGATTTTAGGCTGGTATTACTTGCGGCGTCGCAGTTATTACCGGGGCCTAGTGATTCATAGTAATCACCAGATGAAAGTACCGACCCGTGAACTTTATCACGAAATCATTCAGCAGGCTGTACCGTTCGTGATTTTGGGTGCTGGGACTTCAATCTTTCAGTTGATTGATCAGTACACGTTCTTTCATTTAATGCACATGTTCCGAAATTATAGCTCATTAATGGTGAATGACTTGTACGCGATTTTTGCCGGAAACGCGAATAAGTTAGTAATGATTACCATTTCACTGTCGAGCGCAATTGCGATCACCGTGGTTCCTTTATTATCAGAAGCTTACACCCGACGCGATAAAGTAGAAATTCGGCAACAAATTACGAACGCGCTGGTTTTGTTTGAATTGATTATGCTGCCGAGTTCGTTAGGGATGACGGCCGTAGCTGGACCGTTAAACCGATTGTTTTACGGAACGAGTCATCAGGGCCTTTCCGCGAATGTATTGTCATTTTATTCATTGGTAGCCATTACTTTCGGTATCTTTACGGTCGTTAGTGCTATGATGCAGGGAATTTCCCAAAACAAACGAGCCGTAAAGTTCTTTTGCGTTGGCGTGGTTGCTAAATTGCTGACTCAAGTTCCTCTGGTTTACTTTTGCGGAACGTTCGGGCCGATGCTTTCAAGTGCGTTGGGCTTTCTGGTTGCGAGTGGCTTAATTCTGCGGTCAATGGATCGGCAATTCGGGATTAATTATAGTCAGATTGCCAGTGACACCAACGGAATCTTAATTTGCTCAATTCTGGTTTACGTTGAAGCTTTAGTGGCCGTAACGCTTGGGAACCGTTATTTATCGATACTGATGAATGTTAACGGTCGGATTGGTAGCTTCGTGGTCGTAATGATTGCGGCTCTGATCGGTGGGCTATCATACGCTTACTGTGTCCTGAAGAGTCGTCTGGCCGACCGAATCCTGGGTACTTTGAAGGCTAACCAATTAAGATCCAAGCTTAAAATTAGATAACGATTAAGAAAATAAATTAAAAGTCATCGTCGAAAATTTATTTCAACGATGACTTTTTGGTTTAATTTAATTGAATTAGCTTTAATTTCTGGCTTCATGCTGTTTCATATATTGGGGAATGAATTTGATAATCTGAGTTGGTAAGACCACGTATTGATCTTGCGCTAGGCGGTCGGCGATGTCACTGTGGGCGTAAACAGCGGCAGCGACCGCGTTTCTCAAATTATCAAATTGAGCACAGAATCCACCGATCATCCCGGCCAGAGTGTCACCCATGCCACCGGTGGCTTGAGCCGGGGTTCCGATTGGGTTCTGTAACATTTCTTGGTCACTGTAAACTTGGGTGTGATGTGATTTCAGGACCACAATTCCGCCGAGTTGGTCTCGAACGGCTTGATTTTTTTTAACGTTACTTTGATCAGTTAGCTTAATTCCTGATAACCGCTGCCATTCGACTTGGTGGGGTGTAAACACCAGGTGGGCGCTGGGAAGTAATAAATGGTCTTTAGCCACTAGAGTGATGGCGGAGCCGTCAATTATTAGAATTTGGTTTGACGAAACGGTGTTAAAGACTTCTTTTAAAACTTCTTTACTTTTGGCACTAGTTCCTAAGCCGGAGCCAATTACAACGACTTTAGCCGGTTGAACTAAGCTTCGGACTTCCTTGGGATCGTTAATATTGGCGATCATAGCTTCTGGTAACCGAGCGTGAAGGGCTGCTGAATTACTTAGGTCGGCAACGGTAGTTACTAATCCAGCCCCGGAATAGACGGCGGCAGAACTGGCCATAATGATGGCGCCGCCGAAGTTTCGATTACCACCGACTAAAGTTACTTTTCCGTACGTTCCTTTAAAACTATGGTTAGGGCGGATTCGAATGGTTTGGCGTAACAATTCATCGTTAATTAATTTGATATTATCATTTCCCTTGTTGACTTTGCTTTTGAAGTAAATCCCTGATTTCAGTCAGAAGTTGGTCAGTTGAACTAATTTTGGTTGCTTTTTGGTGGTGAGTAATTTTATTGATAGCTTTAATTAGCAAAAAGACCACTAAAGCAATGATGAAAAAATTAATGACCGAATTAATAAAGCTCCCGAATTTAAATTGAGCTTGGCCGATTCTAAAGATCCAGCCCGAAAAGTTAACTTTACCCATAAAAAGACCGATTAACGGGTTAATTAAGTTGTTGGTCAATGATTTAACAATTCCCGTAAAGGCACTGCCGATAATGATACCAACGGCCATGTCAATGACGTTACCGCGTGAAATAAATTGCTTGAACTGTTTAAACATGTTTTCCTCCTAACTAAACGGAAAGAAAAAAGGCGGTAATTACCTAATTACTGCCCGTAATGCCCCAAGTAGGATTCGAACCTATACGGGATAAAATCCCACAGCGACCTGAACGCTGCGCGTCTGCCAATTCCGCCATTGGGGCAATTCAATTAACAACTATTATTATACACTTTTTAGATTAAATTTAAAAGCCACCTAATTTAATGGTGAATTAAGCTGGGATTTGTTATAATATCAAATGGATATTTAAGGATTAAAACCAATGAGATCGATTTTTAACTGAGGAGATTAGTAAAAAATGTGTGGATTTGTCGGGTACGTGAATCAGAAAGATGTTCCGAAGGGCACAATCGAGCACATGGCTAACCGAATTAAACATCGGGGTCCCGATGATGAGGCCTATTTTAATGACGGTACGATTTCGATGGGCTTCAGACGCTTATCGATTATTGATTTAGCTCACGGGGCCCAACCGTTATTTAGTCAAGACCGGGCCAAAGTCTTGACGTTTAACGGCGAAATCTATAATTATAAGGCAATTCGAAAAGAATTGCAGCAGAAGGGCTATCATTTTGAAACCGACGTGGATAGTGAAGTCATTATTCGTGGCTACGAAGCCTGGGGCGCTGATGTCCTGAAGAAATTGCGTGGGATGTTCGCCTTCGTAATTTATGACAGCAAGAAACACCAGATCTTTGGTGCTCGCGATCATTTTGGCATCAAACCACTATATTATTATGATGACGGTCAGACTTTCTTGTGGGGTTCTGAAATTAAGGCGTTTTTGGAGCACCCCCATTTTAAAAAGGAATTGAACACGAAGCTTCTGCCCATTCACCTGAGTTTTGAGTTTATTCCGTCACGGGAAACCATGTTCAAACACGTCTATAAAGTAATGCCAAGCCAGTACTTTATTCATCACATTGGTGGCAAGACCGAATTACATTATTATTACCACTATAATTACAATCACATTGATAACGACATGACGATTGATCAGGCCGCCAAAAGTTTACGCAAAATCATTTCGAATTCCGTTAAGATGCACATGGTTAGTGACGTTGAAGTCGGTAGTTTCCTGTCCAGCGGGGTGGATTCCAGTTACATCCTAAACGAAGCGGTCAAACTAAAACCGGTTCATTCGTTCTCACTTGGCTTTCACCATTCGAAATACAGCGAATTAAAGTGGTCAACCGCGTTTGCTAAGCAGATTCACCAGAAGAACACGCCGATCACGATGAACGCCGACGATTATTTCCGTTTCTTACCGACCATGATGTATTACATGGATGAACCGCTATCGAACCCGAGCGCCATTCAATTATATTATTTGTCGAAGCGAACTCGCCAGAGCGTTAAAGTCGCCTTATCCGGAGAAGGTTCTGATGAATTCTTCGGTGGCTATAATACCTACTTAGACGCGATCCCGTTCGAAAAATACAATAAGTGGGTGCCGAAGTGGCTTCGGGTCGCCTTAGGCAAAATTGCCGGTAAATTACCGCGTTTTCACGGTCGCCGGTTCCTGGTTCGTGGCGGTCAGCCACTCTGGGAAAGCTATTACCGTGTGAACTACGTCTTTAATTATAACGAATGGCAAAAATTACTGAAGAATAAGAACCTAAATGTTGATTCTGGTAAGTATTCCAAATACATTTTTGATCAAGTCAAAGATAATGATCCGATTACTCAGGAACAATATTTTGACATTAAGACCTGGTTACCGTTTGACATTTTGCACAAGGCCGACCGGATGAGCATGTGCAATTCTCTGGAAGTTCGCACCCCGTTAGTGGATAAAGAAGTCGCTAATTTTGCGATGAAGATGCCAACTAAAGTCCGAATTCAGGGCACCACCACTAAAGTCGCCTTACGAAAGGCGGCCGAAGCATCGTTGCCAAATAAAGTTGCCGACAAATATAAGATGGGCTTCCCGTCCCCAATCGCGACCTGGATGAAAGAACCTAAGTACCATAAATTATTGGTGCGGGCTTTTAATTCTGACGTGGCCCATAAATTCTTCAACACTGATTATCTGATGTATATTTTGCACCAACACGATGAAGGCAAGTCCAATATGCAAAAAATCTTTACGATTTACACCTTCATTTTGTGGTACGAAATTTACTTCCCAGAAAATACTAAGGCAGACACCATCAAAAAGGTTCACTTGACCAAGAATGATCGTTGATTTAACGGGAAAGGAATCGAATGATGACGCTTTCACTAGGGATTGATGAAATTAAAACCATTTTGCGTGAACATCAGCTTTTGAAAGCCATTCACGTTAATCACGTGACTAATTTTACTTCAGTGACTTATGATTCAAGGACGGCTCAGTCCGGGAGCCTGTTTTTTTGTAAAGGAAATTTTAAACCCAAATATTTAACCAGTGCTAAACAAAACGGCGCGACCGGTTACGTTAGTCAGCACGCCTATTCAGAAGGCGCTGGCTTAACCGGAATCATCGTCAGTGACGTTCAGAAAGCAATGGCGCTGCTGGGGGCTGCTTACTATGATTACCCGCAGGACGACTTGTTCGTGATCGCTTACACCGGGACTAAAGGGAAAACCACTTCGGCGTATTTCACCCGGAGCATTCTGCAGTACACCACTCACCAGCGAACCGCGATGTCTGGTACGATCGAGACTTTTCTAGGGAATGGTGAAAAATATAAGTCGCAGCTGACCACTCCCGAATCGCTCGATACGTTTAAAAATATGTACCGGGCTAAACAAAACGGGATGCGAACTTTCGTAATGGAAGTGTCTTCGCAATCCTATTTACGAAACCGGGTTTACGGTTTGCACTATGACGTCGGTTTCTTCTTAAACATCACTCCTGATCACATCGGGCCAAACGAACACCCGAATTTTGCAAATTACATGCACTGTAAAGAACAATTACTGGTTAATTCACGGGTTTGCGTGATCAATGCGGAAACCGATCATTTAAAAGATATTTACTATGCCGCAAAAGCTACAACTGACCCGGAAAATATTTATTTGTTTGCTCGGGCCGGTAGCCGTCCCCAGATTCCCGTTCCGGTTGATTTTACCTTCAAAAGTTTGAAAGACACTATGTCAGCAAATCAAATCGTGATTAATGATCAAACCCAAAAAGCCGAGAAATTGGGAATTCACGGAACTTATCAGCTAGCGATGCCGGGTGATTATAACGAATCAAACGCGACTGCAGCCGCAATTGCGGCCGGAATGAACGGTGCAACCCCGGATGATGTTTACCACGGCCTGAAGCGGGTCACCGTTCCCGGTCGAATGGAACGCTATTACAGTCAACATCACGGGACCGTTTACGTGGATTACGCGCATGATTACGGCAGCATGCACGCGTTACTCAGCTTTTTACGGAGAGAAAACCCAACCGGCCAGATCATTTGTGTTCTCGGCAGTACTGGTGACAAAGGGGTTAACCGGCGCTCTGGATTTGGGAAAGCGTTAAGTGAGAACGCCAACGCCGCAATCTTGACGACTGATGATCCCGGTTTCGAAAACCCGATGAAGATTGCGAAGGAAATTGATGCTCACGTTGATCATCAGAAGTGTCAAATTAGTTTCGAAATGGATCGTCCCAAAGCAATCAAAGAAGCAATCACAATGGGTCGCCCTCATGACATGGTGATCATTGCCGGAAAGGGCCGTGATCCTTACCAGAAAATTAAGGGCCGTAACGTTCCTTACGCAACGGATTCAAAAATCGTGAAAAAAATTTTGAAGGGATAATTATGAAAAGAAAATTTACCGTCATTCTGCTGGGCAGTGATTTTAACGTTTACGGGATGGCTCGTTCGCTGTACGAAAAGTACGGACGGCCGATTCAAGCTTACGCCCAAACGCAATTTGCGCCAACTCGATTCACTAAGATTGTAAAGTTGAAGTTGATTCCGGGATTTGCTAAAGATCCGGTGTGGATTCGAACGATGCGAAAATTGAAAAAGAAGTACGCGAAACATCCAGAGCCGGTGATCTTAATTGGCTGCAGTGACGGTTACGCCGAATTAATTTCAAAACACAAGGCCGAATTAAGCGACGTTTTTGATTGTCCGTACGTTAATTATCACGAAATCAAGCAATTGAACGATAAAGAAAATTTCTATCACGTTTGTGATAAGTATCATTTACCGTATCCGAAGACGCGGATCATTACCCGTAAGATGTACGAAAGCCACGAACCGATCGAACAACCGTTTGGTTATCCGGTTGAACTTAAACCAGCGAACAGTGTTGAGTGGCTAAGTATTCACTTTAAGGGTCGACGAAAGACCTTTACGATCAAAAGCCAACATGAATTTAAGTACATCGTTAGTGAAATTTATGACAATGGTTATCAATCAGATCTGATTTTACAGGACTTTATCCCGGGTGACGACAGTAATATGCGGGTTTTGAACGCCTACGTGGATCGTCATCACAAGGTCCGGATGATGTGCTTGGGACACCCACTTCTGGAAGACTGCTCGCCGTCTTCAATCGGCAATTACGTTGCAATTCTGCCGTTTTATAACCAAAAAATTTACGATACCATTAAAAAATTTCTGGAAGCCATCAAATTCGTGGGTTACGCTAATTTTGATATTAAATACGATCACCGGGATGGTTCCTACAAATTATTCGAAATTAATTTGCGGCAGGGCCGCAGCAGCTTCTTTGTTTCGCTAAACGGATATAATTTAGCTGACTGGGCCGTTCAAGATTACGCCTTTGATAGTTTGAAAAATCAGCCGTGTGTTTATGCCAACCAAAATCCAAAACAATATCGATTGTGGCTAGGGGTAGGCGTTAACGTCTTTAAACGTTACGCTCGAAATTCGAAAGACAAACAAACGGCGCTGAAGTTAATCCAGCAGGGTCGCTATGGTCGAACGTTCTGGTATCGAAAGGACCGGAATTTCAGACGTTGGTTGCTGTTAAAGTGGATTGACCATAATTATACCAAGAACTTTGCCAAATATTTTGCTTTGACCAAGGAATAAATCATGAAAAATTTCTTTACGATCATTGGTGGAATGGGTACTGAAGCTACCGAAAGCTATCTTCATCTGTTGAACCTCCGAACGCCAGCGCATTCGGATCAAGAATATTTGAATTACGTTTTGCTGAATCACGCCACGATTCCGGACCGCACTAATTACATCTTGGATCACAAACGGCCGAGTCCGCTTCCGGATTTACTGGAAGACGTTCACCAGCAAAATCAATTTCATCCGGAATTTTACGCGTTGCCTTGTAACACGGCCCATTATTTTTACGGTCAAATTGCCAAAGCGGCTAACGCACCGGTGCTTCACATGCCAAAAGAAGCGGTGGCGGAAATTGCTCATCAGGTTCCGAATGCTGAACGAGTGGGTTTAATTGCCACCCGTGGTACGATTGCGGACCACATTTACGATCGGGAAATTAAAAATCATGGTTATCAATTAATTCGACCAACTGCGAAAATTGAAGCCGAAACGATGCGGTTGATTTACAATGATATTAAGGCCGAAAACAACGCTAATCCTAAATTATATCACCGGATTTTGTCTGAAATGGTTAATCAGCAGCGTTGTGACGTAGTGATTTTGGGTTGTACTGAGCTTTCGCTAGCTCAAGAGCGCTGCGGTAGTCACGGCTATTCGGTGATTGACGCTCAGTCGGTTTTGGTGGACCGTTCGATTCAACTGGCCGAACGACTGCAAAAACGTTAATTAAAGTAAAAATAAAAGCCTCGTTAATTGATGATTAACGAGGCTTTTTAATGCTTAACTTAAAAATTTAATCGTTAAACAATTGGTTAATGGAATCGTCAAAGCTGTTGAAGATTTGCTGGATACTGTTATCGAAACCATTTAATTCGTTGTTGAGGTTGTTTTCAAAATCATCAAAACTAACGGGAGCGGGTAACTCGTCGGTTTGGTCAGAATTTGAATCCTGGTTTTGAGCAGTGGAATTTTGGTTGCTTTGGTTGGAACTATTATTTTGTTCATCGGGAACCTGAAAATCATCATCGAAATCGTTGTCAAAATTACTTAACGTATTATCAAAATCATCACTAAAGTCGTCAAAATTTGGCTGGAAATCATCCAAATTACTAATCTGACTGTTTAATTGGCTTTTTTCGGCCGGGGTTAATTGATTACCCTTTGGATAAGTGTAGTATTGACCATTCTTAACGCCGATTCCGTCGACCTGATTACCGTTAAAATCTTCGTCACTGGCACCGGAATTGACTTGGCCGTTATCATTTTCGTAGTAAACATCACTTGCTTTACCACGATTATAATTTTGCTGAGCAGTGGTGGCTGGCTTTTGACTAGCGTTAGTTGAATCAGCGTTAACAGCCGGCGCAGCTAAGCCACCGAATGCTAAAATTGCGGCGCAAACATATAATGAACGTTTGATTGATGATAATTTCATGATTAACACCCCTTTAATAACTTTCGTTAATTATATATAGCACAAATTAACGAGATGTCAAGGGATAATTCAACTTGACTTTTTAGATTAAATGATTATTATTAATAGTTGTTAAGTAAATTAATTCGTCCGTAGCAAACCGATAATGTGGTAGTTAGGATTATCGAGCGCGTCAAGCGAGTCACGGTAGATGTGAAGGTGACCGTAAGCAGGTAGTTCGATGGACCACGGAGGGTTGACCCAAAAGCAGGTTGATCATGTGATTAAGGTCAAACGTTGCGACACACGTCAGTTGCCGGAAATGTGAAAATGCATTTCGTAAAGCGTGATGGTTAGTTTATGTATCAGAATTCAAGTCGATCGTGATTTAATTACCGAAACTAATCGATTAAAGAATGCGGTACATAGATCCATTGAAATAAGGTGGCACCGCGGAAAAGAATCCGTCCTTAGTTAAGCATGTACATGTCAGTCGTGCTTGCTATGGACGGATTTTTTGTTTACAAATTTAATGGATTAGGAAGGTAATTACGGTGCATAATTCGAGAACTAAAAAGTTAACTTTACTGGGTGCGTTAGCGATTTCGTTTACTGCCATCGCACCAACCTGTGCAATGGGGTACAATACCACCGCCGTTGCTAAATTTGCCGGGATTCACATGCCGCTGTCGTTTATTTTTGGTGGAATCGCGATTCTGCTGATTGGTTTTTGCTTCGCGATCATGGCTAACCAGACTTCCGGCGTCGGTTCCGTTTATTCATATAATCGGCTGGCCATGGGCGAAGGGACCGGATTTATTACCGGCTGGTTATTGACGTTAGTTTACGTCGTCGGTGGCGCCGGTGCCATCGGAATGTCAACCCAATTTATTGAAGTCTTTCTAAGTCGCTTTGGAGTTCATTTGGCAGAACCGCTGATTGCGTTCGGCTTATTAATTTTAATGTACGCCATTAGCTTATTGGGTATCAGAAGCGCCAGTGAAATTTCGTTGGCAATTGAAATTATTGCGATCCTGATTTTAGCCGTGATCTGTGGAGCCGTAATGTTTCATCACGGCGCGCAAGGCTTGAGTTTAAAACCATTTGAATTTTCGGCTAGAAATTTACCTAAGATTGGTCAAGGAATTATCTACGTTGTAATTTGTTTTGCCGGCTTTGAAGAAGCCACCACGATGACGATTCGAACCAGCAGTCCGAAACGGACGGTCCCGTTC
>CAKQCC010000020.1 GCA_934216625.1 uncultured Lactobacillaceae bacterium | reverse complement strand
ATGCAAAAAAACGATTAGAATTCGTCCGGTTCGTGGTGATGAATCGGGTGTTTCTTCACGTTTCTTACGTATTTGATCAGCTGTTGAGTGGTGAACGGAAATTTAGGCTTTGGGGTGGCAAGGATTTTACCGCCGAGCCACCTGAAGATGATTAGATACCATAGACTAGGGTAGATGACTGCAATTATTAAGTTAAAAATCGTCAATTCACCGGCGTTGGCGGCGAAAGCTAGGTAAATAATTCCACACGGTAGAAAACCGACCAACGAAGTCACGATCCCGCCGCTCATTGACGATCGGGTCAAGTGCGGATAATAGAATAGGTGCAGCAGGAATTCGATAAATCCCCAGACGATGGCACTTAATACGGCCCAGGTCCAGTGCGGAAAGCACGCCGGAATTAGCCAGATGATAATGGCAAACAGGTAGTTGCAGATAATTGCCGAAACCTGGTTAAACGGGTAGATCGTGGGTGCCTTTCGGTTATGATACAAAGCAACGTTCAAGGTTCCGGCCATGTCGCCGGGATGAGAATATTCTTCCCAGAAATGAACGTTGCAGAACGCGAATTCAAACAAAATGACCCGTTGCTGGAAATCAAAACTGCCTTTTTCGGTGATGATCATGATGACAATCGCAACCGCAATGATTACGTTAAAATCGAACCAATGGTTAATAATCTTTCTCACGTTATCGCTTCGTTTCCTTAACTAATTATAATTGGCTTGTCCTGATTCTGAAACCACTAAAGGGTGTTTAAATTAATATGAGTAAATTATTTACAAATTTAGGTCGGTGGCTCCGTAATTACGTCCCCAAAATTATCGTGCTGCTTTTGCTGTATCTAATGGTGGGCTTTGTTCAACTGCCAATTCGCTTCATCAGCGATGCCGCCAGTCCGCTTCACAACGCAATTTACGTGGTGGCTTATTTCGCGGCGTTTGCGGTGGCCATCTGGTTAGCTCGCCGGGTTTACCTGCAACACAGCTGGCATCCGGTCCGTCGGGTTACTAAAAAGGACCTCTGGCTAATCGTGAAGTGTTATGCCCTAGCAATTATTTTGGAAATTGCTTTGAATAACCTTAATTTAATGGTGAATCATCAGGTCTCGAGTAAAAATAACGATTTAATTATGCAGCTGCTGGCGCGGAACCGTTTGATTTTAGTGGTGATGACCATCAGCATGGTCTGCTTGTCACCAATTCTCGAAGAATTGGTGTTCCGCGGGTACCTAATGGACGCGTTTTTCGGCCCCAGGCATTTTTGGTGGCCCATTCTGACGAGCGGACTGGTTTTTGCTTCGGGACATTTAGTGTCGAATCTAATCAGCTTTGCGGTTTACGTTTCCCTCGGGATGTTTTTGGGCTACGCTTACGAAAAATCGGGGAACCTGCGGACTTCGATTCTGATGCACGCCCTAAACAATTTAATTTCGGTAGTGCCAATTCTGGTTCTGATCCTGCATTAATTTGGGGATGATTTTATTAATTATAATTTAAACTTAACGCCACCTAATTCTCACTACGTGCCGGGAGCGGATGACGTTATTAATTATAAGGTTCAAATGGGCTTTAGCCACGATCGGCACGATTTCGTCCGCGGCCGGTTTAGGCTGAAACGTTTCAATCATTCACAAACGTGTCACGCTATTTTTGCGTTCGAACTTGCCGGAATTTTGGTTATGGGTAATTATCCTTCCGGTCGGTTCAGCGGCCAGAACGTTTTAATCCCGAATTCCCAGATTAATGGTCATCGTAATCGATTAATTTTTAAAGACAACGTTTATCGGCTAGAATTGCACAGCTCAACGATTCAGCTGCGGTTTGCGAACCGTAATTCACCGTTACGCTTGACAGATTATCAATCAAGGAATTTACCGCGGGTCCTCAGAATCATTCGGGACCGTAATTCGTTAATCCCAAACGAAACCCCAGTTTATCAATCTGGTACTGAACTTGACCGATCTTGGCTTGCCAGATTTTGGGAACGCTACGACACTAAATTCTTTGGCGGATTATCACTGATCTTTATGTTGATAGCGTTGCTTTGTGTTTTGTACGAACCGATTAAATCCCGTTTGGTTAATAATTATCGTCCGGTGGTGACCCGTTCTGAAGTCACTCGTCATCGGCAATCAGCCGTTAGTTATGATATGGATCGGGTTAGGCCAGCCTCAATGAGTCAGGCAATCAGGGCTCGAGCCCACGCTAATCAAGTTTCACTTGCGGGACAGATCATGGTTCCTTCGGTCGGCATTCACTTGCCAATTGGCCGGGGCGTCGGTAATAATACGCTGATGCTGGCGGCCGGAACGATGAAGCCAAATCAGAAAATGGGCCAGGGCAATTACGCGTTAGCTGGTCACCACATGATTAGTAAAAAAGTGTTGTTTACGCCACTTTATTTTCACGCTCACCGCGGGACGCTAGTGTACGTTACCGACATGCGAAAGATTTACACTTACCGGATTAACGTCCGCAAAATCATTAACCCGCACGACGTCGGCGTGATTAATAACACGAACCGACCGATCATCACGCTGATTACGTGTAACGACAGTGGCAGTCGACGATTATTGCTGCAAGGGCGTTTAATCAAACAGTCGCTTTTGCGTAGAGCACCGCGGCCGTTAATTCGAGAAACCGGTCGGCCGACCAATAATCATGACGTGTTAAAAGGGTATTAAAAATTATTCATAATTATTTCTTAACGGTCGCTAAAAAATTAGCGGCTTTTTTATTTTGCTAATTTTTAAATTTCATTTCAAAAATTATTAGAATGGTGTACAATCGAATCGAAGATGAAAAGAGCCTCATCAGTCGACGAGGTGAATTCACAGAAAGGTGGAAAAGGTTTTGAGAAAAGGACATAAACCATTAATTCAGTTACATTATGCCAATGGTCCGTCCTTAGAAGACATCAACAGTTCAATCGCTGTTCCTAAGAACTGGGGTTTCTGGAAGACGTTGTTTGCGTATTCCGGACCTGGTGCTTTAGTCGCCGTTGGTTATATGGACCCTGGTAATTGGTCAACTTCAATTACTGGTGGACAAGACTTCGGTTACTTACTAATGTCCGTCGTTTTAATTTCTAGTTTAATCGCAATGTTACTACAATACATGGCGGCTAAACTGGGAATTGTAAGCCAAATGGACTTAGCTCAAGCAATGCGTGCTCGAACTGGAGTTACGTTAGGTATTATCTTATGGCTACTCACTGAAGCAGCCATCATGGCCACTGATATTGCGGAAGTCATTGGTGGTGCGATTTCGTTAAACTTATTATTCGGAATTCCGCTAGTTATTTCGGTATTTATTACCGTACTTGATGTTCTAGTTCTGCTGCTGTTAACGTTGATTGGTTTCAGAAAAGTCGAAGCGTTAGTAGTTTGCTTGATTACCGTCATCTTATTGGTATTCTTATACCAAGTTATCTTATCCAAGCCAAATTGGATGGGTGTTTTAGGTGGCTTAGTACCGAAGCCAAAGGATGTATCAACTAGTATTCATGCTGGTAATGATACTCCATTGACTGGTGCTTTAGGAATTGTTGGTGCGACCGTTATGCCGCATAACTTGTTCCTGCACTCTTCAATTTCACAAACTCGTAAGACTGATCATAATGATCCGGACGACGTTGCTCGAACCGTTAAGTTCACCACTTGGGATTCCAATATTCAATTAACGTTTGCGTTTTTCGTTAACGCATTCTTACTGATTACTGGAGTTGCCGTCTTCAAAGCCGGTGGTGTTAAAGATCCATCTTTCTTCGGTTTGTACGATGCCTTAAAGAACTCTAGTGCTATGACTAACCCGGCGTTAGCCCATGTAGCTAAGAGTGGTTTGCTTTCTACTTTATTTGCCATTGCTTTGTTAGCATCTGGACAAAATTCAACCATTACTGGAACTTTGACTGGACAAGTAATCATGGAAGGTTTCATTCACATGAAGATGCCATTGTGGATGCGTCGTTTGGTTACCCGTGTAATTTCCGTCATTCCAGTTCTGATTTGTGTATCCTTGACGAGTGGTGATAGTGCCATTCAAGAACACACCGCTTTGAATAACTTGATGAATAATTCACAAGTCTTCTTAGCCTTTGATTTGCCGTTCTCCATGCTACCGTTACTAATTATGACTGATAGCCCGGTTGAAATGACGGATCGCTTCAAGAATGCGTTATGGGTTAAGATTTGTGGCTGGATTTCAGTCATTGCCTTAATCTACTTGAACTTGAAGAGCTTACCTGATTCCTTGGCTGGTTTCATTGATAAGCAAGCTGAACAAACGAGTTGGGCTTATCCAACGTCTTACATCATTGATGTAGTTATCATTGCCTTACTCTTATGGGTTGTTTATGACTTACATAAAGGTCATAAGAAGGAAATCGCTCGTCAAGCCCAAACTGCTAAGTGATTAACCAATAGTTAGGAAGTTAATTATGGCAGATAAAAATTTTGGCTTTAAACGAATTCTGGTCGGTGTTGATGATTCTGCCGACGCCATTCTAGCTTTTCGTTACGCCATTAACCGGGCTAGTAAGACCGGTGCTCAATTGATCCTTTGTTCTGTTCTGGAAAATGACGAAACTAATGTTTACCAGAGCTTAGACAAGGATTACGTCCACGGAAAACGTTCTGACTTAGTTGAACACATGAAAAAATACGAAGCCATCGCCAAAAAGAACGGTGTTAAAAACGTTCGCTCGGTTGTGGCCGAAGGTGACGCTGGTGAATCCATCGTTAAAGACGTGATCCCACATGTTGAACCCGATTTATTGATCATCGGTTCACAAGCTAAGAAGGGTTTGGCACGCCATTTTGGTAGTCAAGCTGCTTACATGGCTAAGTACGCACCGATTTCCGTAATGGTAATTCGTTAATTTAGCCTAAAAAGTTAAGTTTAAAAACAGTCGTTGCTTAGGTAACGGCTGTTTTTTGTTGCATTAATTAGTTATAATTATCTCTGAAGGGCTATTACGGAAGGAATTTTGATCATAATGAAACTTGCGGTTACGGTTATTTTGGTATTACTGTTGTTTGGGATTATTTTCTACAGCTGTCATCAAGCTTACGTGAACGAAAAGCGGTTCAAACGACTGATTAATTCCAGCATTATTCGGGACAATATTCGTTTCATTATGGGTCGTTACCACGGCTCAAAAGTGGCGATTAACAAGATCGAAAATAAGTATATGCTGTCTGAATCAATGACGTTGCGCTTGATTCATTGGATCGGCCGGAAGCAGAAGAAAGAAAATCGGAACCGTTATTAATTAATCAAAATTATCGAAACTATGGTCGAGAAATGGCTACATATTGGCAATTCTAAACTAAACACCACTAATTTTAAAATTAGTGGTGCTTTTTTTTACGTATTTATAATTTAATTTAGTAAGCTTGGATAAACATGTAAATACTCAAGCACAAAGCGGCGATGCCAACGATCATCTTCAAAGCTTTTTCTGAAACGTGCCGCACAATTTTAGGACCGATATAGCCGCCGATGAATAGACCGATCCCAAGCGGAATTACCATAATCCAGTAGACGTGGGACTTAATGGCGTAAATTATCATGGCCACTACGTTCGCTGACAAAGCCGAAACGTTCTTGACCGCGTTGTAAACCGGGTAGCTTTCGTTGGTGGTCCAGGACAGGATCGCAATCATGATGACCCCGGCGGCCGCACCGAAGTAACCCATGTAGCCACCCATGATCAAAATGGCAACGGCGGCCATAATTTTAAACTTTAGCTTGACGTGATGCTGACGATCAGGATCAGCGGCGTGATTTTTTCTGGGCCACAAAATCATGATTCCGGCCATCAGAATAAAAAACGGCACGATTTTCTGAAATGAACTGCTGGGTTCAAGCAACAGTAAAACAGTTCCGCCGATGCTACCGAAGAAGGTCAGCAAAAGCGTTGTAATGACTTGCTTGACGTGCCCACGCAACTCCGGAATTGACGAAAGCCCAGACCCGAGTCCGCTAAAGATCATGGCGGCCGTATTGGTGACGTTAGCAAAAACCGGCTGGCTGGCTAAACCACCGATGTACAGTAGAGCCGGGTAGGAAACCAACGACGCCATTCCAACGGTACTGCTGATGATCCCGGCCAGAATGCCGACCGGAACCATCCACAAAATCTGTGATGCAGAAAATGCCATTATTTTCGCTTCCTACTAATAAGCTTTCCAGAACAAGTATCCTGACATTAGAATGGCGGCGATCGCCACCACGATTTTGAGGATTTTTTCTGGAACGTGACGAACGATAATCGGGCCGATGTAACTGCCAATTAGTAAGCCAATTCCCATCGGAATCGCAAGCTGCCAGTCAATGTGTGATTTCAGGGCAAAAATAATGATGGCCACAATGTTAGCCGATAGTAAGGCGACATTGCGGATGGCGTTGTAGACCGGGAATGATTCGTTAGTCGTGTAATTTAACAACGCTAACATTAGAATCCCGGAAGCAGCGGCAAAGTAACCGGAATAGATCCCGACTATAAACATGGCGAAAATCGCCAAGTATTTAGCCCATTTTGAACCGGGTGAACCAGCGTTGGTTAGGTGTGACTGCGGAATCAGAATCAGGAAACCCGAAATCAGGATAAAAATCGGGGCAATTTTAGCAAAAGCCTGGTTTGAAAATTGCAACAACATCAGGCTACCGATGATGGCGCCCACGAAAGTAATGGCAAAAATCTTGGTGACTTGCCACCAGTGCCCCTTCAGTTCCTTTAACGAACCTAACCCGGAACCGATTCCGGTACAAATTAACGCCGTGGTGTTAGTGATGTTAGCTAGTTTAGCGGGCAAAACGACTTGCAGCGCCGGATAAGAAACTAACGAGGCTAACCCCACGGTTGCACTAACAATTCCCGAAAGAATGCCAATCGGAATGAACGATAAAATTTCGAACCAATTAATATTAAACACTTCCAATCATATAGTTAGATTATAAAACATTTTTGGTCGTTCGGCATTTAACGAATTCAAAAAAATTAATTTTTTGGGGATAAAATGCTTGACTTTTTTGGAATTCCATTTCGATGAACTAATCAGAAGAGTATAATATAGATGTGTGAAAAGAAAAACGGGGTTTATTTATGAAAAAGTTTTTAGCGCCGTACCGCCAATTTTGGCACCATTATTTTGACGTTCACGGTCGAATGTCCCGAAATGACTTCTGGATGTCAATTTGGTGGAATTTCCTGATTTACCTGCTGATTATTGGTTACATAATGGCGTATAAACAAAAAGAGGGCGCGATTTTCGGGATCTTCGTCTTTGTGATGTATTCACTCGCGGCGGTGATCCCGCTGCTAACCAGTTTGGTTCGTCGCTACAATGATACTAAGCTTTCGGCTTGGTGGCTGCTTTTGACGTTCGTACTACCGATTATTTTGGCCTTTCAAAGTTCGGTTGGCTTGTTCATCGCGGCCGGACTGAGTCTAATAAATCTTGTGATTTTGTGGCTGCCCGAGAAATGATTAGCTTAAATTAAGGAGGTGGGACGATGAAGATTAAAGACGTCTTAGATGAGGTTGCCCACGTCAGGTTAGACCCGAAAAAACGCCGCGGTGTTATCGAACAAATGGACCGGATCTTAATTTCGAAGAATCCGGACCAAACGATCATCGACCAAATTAGTTATCTCTACATAAAATTGGTGAAAGAATTTAAGCGGTTTTTGCGGAACGAATTAGCTAAGGTAGTTAAAGATCAGCAAAATCAAGTTTCGGATTCGAAATCCCAAAATCAGGTTCAAAATTTGGGTAATGATTACCAGAATCAAATTAATCACGCTAAAGGCTTAATTGCGGCCGAAAACGCTGCTCAAACCGGTGAAAACCAAATTTGTGAAGTGGTTAACCAGAACCTGGGCTCAAAATTTGAGGACCTTCGGAAGCTTCACTTGACTAATCACAAGATGCTGGTGCAGACCAAAGTGGTTATTAAATCGGCCCCAATTTCAACCGCGACCCAGCATGAGTTACTAATTAAAGCCGAGCGGACCGTTAACCACACCGATTCCGTTGCTAACCGGACTCCCGGCGACCACAACTCGCTATACCTTTCGAATTCAGCCTGGCGTTTGAAACAAATCCAGGATCACTTGATTACCGCTAGTCGAAAGGCCAGTCAGGATCAGATTAAGAAGATCACGCACGGGATCAATCAATGCCTGACGGGTGGCGCTTTCAAGATTAAGGACGCCGGGGTCATTAATTACAAACTCTTTAATTTAAACCACAATTTTCAGCACGACCTTAACCAAGCTGATAATTTAACCAAGATCCTTCAGGTTACTAAGCAATCGAAACAAAAGTTCTATCGTTTATTTACCGACGAATTTACGACTTCAAATCCGAAAATAAATAATTTAGTTAACCAGATTGGTGAGATTGTTGCTAACGTCAACCGCTACATTCGGAATGATCATCACCTTGATGATGGCGAAGAGAAGCAATTGATTCAGCAGCTCCGGAGTTTACAGACCGAATTGACTTTTTGGGTTAACGTTCACGGCAAGCTGGAATCGAGCGAGCGCCACCGGTTAGTCGAGTTCGTTCGAAAGGCCAGTTTAATAAAATTTAAGCGGTTATTACGTGCCAATTTGCGGCATTTCTCTAAAAACGTCGCGGTTGCTCGGAAACTGACCCGGAGCTTTCGACAGCTCACCCGAGAGATTAACCAAGCTCATTCGGTTGACCAGGTTTTGGCTAACGACCGCAAGTGGCAGAAGCGGATGAACCAAATGGTTAAACGAACTCTGCACCCGAATTCAGGTTTGCAATCCGTGGATCATCATTTAGGTCAGTATGCTCACCAGCGTTACCGGGATTTGATTAATCACCAATTCTTAAAATTACCGTCGGATCAAGATCTTCATCTCTGGGTTCAGAATCGTTTACAGCAAATTTTGTCGACAACGAACCGTATTAGTCATCAGGCGATTGAAGAAGGCAAGCGCCGGGGTAAGAAGTTTATTGATTCGCAATCGGTCGCTGACGTTCGTTACTATCAAATTAAAGATTTGCAGCATTTGCTTGAACATCAGCAGCGCCGCATCAATCGTCAAACTGATTTATTGCCGGTTGATCGTCGGCGTGCTCACCAAATGATTCAACAATTTAAAGCGGCGATTCAGAAGAATTTGGCGCAGTCTGATGATTTGAACCAGATTCGCCAGTTCGCGGGGCAGGAACGCCAGCGGATTCTGAATGATATTCAGCAATTAATCCGGAATCGTCGCCTGGCTCGTCAACGAAAAGCTATTCAGCAAAAGCAGTTGAAGCCGATTTATCGACAAGCTAAACGACAGCTAGTGACCATGACTAATCTGCCTACTGAGCTGCATCAGATGGTGTCCAAAAGTGTTGAAGGGGTTAACCGTCGAACCATTACCGACTTAAAGTCGGCAACGAGTCAAAATCGATTTCAGCAGATTATGAACGGTAGCTTAAATGATTTCCAGCGGTTACAGCAGATTGCGAACGCCGGAGAAGCGTACTTCACGGTTCGGAAGAAAGCCGAACAGACCTTGCAGAAGTTCAGAATGTCACGGAAGCGAACCCAAGCTTTGCGGCTTCGGATTAAGCGGCTGGCGACTCAGCACGACGTTGGTGAACTTGAGCGCGAAGTTAAGCAGATTATGGATAGAGCGTAATTTAATGATAAGATTGTAAACGATTTAGACCTTGTATTATAATAAATTTGAATGAAATTATTGGATAAACGAGTTGATGGTGATTTATATTGAACAACGATAATTCGAACGCCTTTAGCGAATTTCGAAAATTCGTGGACGTTCTTGAGAGCCATTTGAAGATGATCGTGGTTACCACGATTTTGACGACAATTGTTTTTGCGGTTGCGGTCTTTTTCTTCATTAGCCCGAAGTACCAATCGACTACTCAAATGATCGTTAATCAAAAGATCAATAAAAATATTCAGGAAACCCAGATGCAGCAGCTGCAGCAAGCCGACGTCCAGTTGGTTAATACTTACAAGAGCATTGTGACTAGTCCGGCCGTCAGCAGTGAAGTGCAGTCTAAAATGGGCAACAGCAAGCTGGCTCAGAAAAGTCAAGTTAGCGTTAATACTCAACCGAATTCGCAGGTCTTTGACATCAGTGTCAAATCGTCGAATCCGAACGTAGCGGCACAAATGGCCAACAGTACGGCGACGGTCTTTCGCCATCGTTTAAAAGAAATGATGAAGTCGAGTAGTGCCAGCGTGATTTCGCGAGCGCACCCGGACGCTACTCCGGTTTTCCCGAAGAAGAGTCTCAGTATTTTAGCTGGTTTCTTCGTGGGAATCGTCTTGGGCATTATTCTGGCGCTGTTTAAAGAGTACAGTGCGAAGACGATTGATGACTTGGATTACGTGACGAAAGATCTGGGGTTGACGAACCTCGGGATCGTTAACGACATCAATATTCATTCGATCGAACGGGATGCTGACGAACAGCGTCGTCACGGTCATGATTATCACGACAGGAAGAACGAATTTTAATGGGACTTTTTCACCGTAAACAGAATAAATTAGACGTTCAAAGTAATCGCTACGGAGTGGATTTGGTTGCCAAGGATTACCCGGCTTCGATTATTTCTGAACAATTTCGGACGATCCGGACTAACCTTTCGTTTTCGCGAGCGGAAGGCCGGTTGCGTAGTATTATGTTTACTTCCGACGCGCCCAGTCAGGGTAAGTCGACAATTACCGCTAATCTAGCGGTGATCTGGGCAAATCAGGGTAAGAAGACCTGCCTAGTGGATTGTGATATGCGGCGTTCGACCGTTCACCAGACGTTCATGCTGCAAAATCAATTAGGCTTGTCGACTTATTTGGCGAATCAATCCGATTTGGGTCACACCTTGCAGCCGACCAGCGTCAACAACCTGACCGTAATGACGGCTGGCCCGACGCCGCCGAACCCGTCCGAATTATTAGCCAGCAACAACATGGACAACATGTTGAGGTTACTGTATGA
>CAKQCC010000019.1 GCA_934216625.1 uncultured Lactobacillaceae bacterium | reverse complement strand
CGTCACGGGTCGGGTAATCATTGCCGAAGATTCGCAGCCGTTTGCGCTGACCGAGTGCGACCTGCAGAATGATCGGGATCAAGTGCGTTTCGGGATGGTGATCCTCACCGATGCTGCCGTTGAGCTTAGCCCCGCCGACGTTAAAGTAGCGCAGCGCAATATATTTAATTCCGTAAGCAACGTCACTCCAGTGCATCAGGTGCTCCATCATTAATTTACTTTCACCGTACGGGTTGGTCGGCACCTGCGGATCGGTCTCCTTAATCGGCAAACGCTTCGGTTCACCGTAAGTGGCGGCCGAGGACGAAAAGACGATTCGTTTGACGTGATGCTTGTGCATGGCCTCCAGCAACGTAATCGTACCCTTGACGTTATCGTCAAAATACTTGAGCGGGTTACGCATTGACTCCGGAACGATCGAAACCGAGGCGAAATGAATCACGCCGGCTACAGATTCTTTCGTGAAGACCCGGTCCAAGAAATCGGCGTCGCGAACGTCACCCAGATAAAAGCGAGCTTTCGGGTTCACGGCCTGCCGGTGGCCAGTCAATAAATTATCCACCACCGCAACGTCAAAGCCGCGGCTGACTAAACGATCCACAGTGTGCGAGCCAATGTAGCCGGCACCACCGGTCACCAAAATGGTTGACATCTAAATCATCCTTACCTTGTTACTAAAATTTAATCAAATTATTAATCTGCTGCTGAGCACGGTTGTTTTCGCGACGAATCTGGCGAGTTAAAGCCACGTCATGAATCGAGTTAACGATGGTGTTTGCCCGGTTAACGTCGTTTTGGGCTCGATAAACGTAAGTAATCGTTTCGTCGATATTATTCAAATGAGCGTAAACGTTCCTGATCGAATTGGCGGCGTCCTGATTATAGCTTCGAATCAGCTTCAGATTTTCCCGGTTCGTCGTCATCGGGATCAGCGAACCCGAATTGTCGTTAGCGCTGATGTAATTGTTCTGAATAAAGTTCGAATTATCATCGACGTAAGTTAACGCCTGATTCAGCAAGCTCTGGCTCTCAGCCTTGACTTTCGCGTCCTGAATCTGATCCAGAATCCGGTAAGCCTTACTGAGGTCGTCATTCGCATAACGGATGTCACGTTTAGCGCGGGTGGCGTTGCCGACTTTTGCTGCCGATTGGGCCGTTGTCAAATCATTCACAGCGTGATTATACTGCTGCTTAATTTCGACAATGCTCTTCAGGTCGTGATCATTTAATGCCGAACGCTGAACCTGATTCAAATAAGAATTCGCGTTATTAATCATCGCGCGAGCCCGGCGACGGTTGCGACCGCTGTGCAATTGTTTGATCAAAGTCTGGGTGCCGTTCAAATAGCGACGGGCTTTACTAATGTCCGGCTGATTAATCGCGTGAACCAATCCGGATGCCTTAATGTAATCGGCAGCGACTTCGGCCTGGTTAATCCGGTTTTGAACCTGCTTCATGGTTGAAGCATCGCTAGTTGTCGAGTGCTGACGTTCAACGCTGCCGGCGTACACCCAGCCCCGAACCGAATGGTGAAGCGAAACGATCTTGTAGTAAACGCTCCCACGACTGGTGATGATCTTTTGGTAAGTCATAAACCGAATTTTGCGCCGTGACAACGACTTCATCCCGGAACGGCTCAGTAAATTCCGGGCGCCCCGAACGGTTCCCGGCAATGAATACAGAGCTACCCTACCGTTAATGTGTCGATTGAATCGCTGGTGCGGTAAACTTTGCCAAGAGATAATCGAAGCGTAACGACGAACGCGGCGATTTCGGTAGTGTCGTGCCAACGCCGTCTGCGGTTCGATCGCCCCGGCAACCATTACCAAAATTGCGCTCCAGCAAAATATTCTTTTCAAATTCAGTTGCATTCCAACACATCTCCGGTCGAATTAATTTGTCAATTATTAACATCAAAATACCACATTTATTAACGGAACCAAAATTATCCACGGATTACGATCAGCAACTTGGTATCTCGTGCCCAAAACGAATTTGCGTTATAATTTAGATAAATCTTTAATGATAAGGGGTAATTATTTAAGATGAATACCAGTTTATTTTTTAACCTCGGTTTCGACCTGGCAGCGGTTGCGCTCGTGCTCTTCGTAGTGTGGTTCTTTATCAATTTAAGGAATGCCCAGAGTGCTTTTCACTGGCTCACCGGCGCCATTCTAGCCTTGATCGTCAGTCTAATGCTGGTCGGCTACGGCGGCCTAAAACAAGCTAACGATCAATCATCGGTACCGAGTCAAAACCAATCCCAGATTAACGCTCTAAAGCAGGAAGTCTCAACTCTAAAGCACCGGCAGTCAAGTCAGAGACATCACGTGGTTAAACCAACCCGGGTGGTCAACAAGCTTGATAACGTCAAACTCAAGCAACAGGTCAACCACCACGCGGTTAAAGTAAGCCTGACCGCGAAAGTCCTGAACCTAACTAACCGCAAGCATTCGTTGCTGGTCCGCGGAGTTCACAGTCGTCAGCAATACTTGGTTCAAACCAAACAACCGGTTAAGAACGTTGCTAAGGGTAATTTCGTGATTGCTAACGGCAAAGCCACTAATATGATCGGTAAAAAGATTCGGCTTAACGCTTCAAGCGTCACGCAGCAACGATAACTTTTGTCCCGGGCACCAATTATATGGTGCCTTTTTTAGTGGAAATCAAGCTGCCGCAACAGACGGGCCATTAATTCACTCGCCCGCTTGAAATCATCACGTTGAACCGCACGATCCGCTTGATGAGCCAGTGCGCGATGATTCCACTTCACGTTTACAGCGATTCGGCGATAATGATGAACACTGGCTTGATAACGATGAAGCCGCCGATCAAGTTCCGCGAGCCGAAACCGCGTCTGGTTATCACGCGGGTCCAATTTGAGCGCACGCTCGTAGTCAGCAATCGCAAGTTCCGGTTTAGATAACCGTTGCTGGTAAAGTTTACCCCGGTTAATGTAGGCCAGGGTATAACGCGGGTTGATCCGCAAGGTGCGGTTGAACTCGGTCAAAGAACGCTGATCATCATGAGCTTCAAGCGCGTCAATTGCCTGATTATAATGCTGATTCGCGTGAATGTAATTCGATAAAACGGACAATTCGAATTTCTTTGCCTTTCGTCTGTGAACTAAATGTATAATGGAATTAGTTTAACTAGCTAAGAATTTATTAAAGGAAGTTTTTTCATGCTGACCCTACTGATCTTAATCATCGTTATAGCCGCGTTCTTTTACTACCTGTATGCCCTTAACAAGAAACGGGTCAATCACCTTATCAGCATTGCACCTGACGATCTGGTTCATTATAAGGGCATTAACCTGGTCAAGAACGACGAAAACCCGCTCAACCAAATCGGTGTCGACACTAAGCACCCCGTTCATTACATTGGGGTCGACAAGGAACATCGGGTCCTGTTTCCGGAGTCGAAATTCGGTAACCAGCAGCGGTACTACCTGACCGCCACCAGCTTCAGCCCGACGTTGTCAACTAGCGACCGGCCCAGTGAAAACGTTAAGCAAGCCGTTAACATCAAGTCGACCGCTTACAATGACCAAAGCGAACACACGAATGCTTACCTTATCTTGCTGAAAACCGATTTAACTAACGCTTTCAAAATCGAAATCAAGGCCCAGACTCACGACATCAACGTTTTAAACCAAACCTACGCTTTAAGCGCTGCTCAACTGAAAAGCCTTCGAGAACAAATGCAAAAAGCTCAGAAAGGAGATTAACCGATGAAACTCGCAATGGGCGATGAGTTAACCCTCAGTTACGACGGCACACAAAATCTCTGGTTCTACGCCCGAAAACTGGGACACGTAATCGGTGATAACGTTGCGACGGTTGCTAACCGCGGTGCTAGTATCACCGGGCCCCGGCGCATTGATCTAGTCAGCCGCAGTAAACGAACCAACTTTAGAAGCTATGACGGGATCATCATGTTCTATGGACTTCATGATTACTTGGACCGCAGCGGCAACTTGGGCGTAATTGCTCACGACTTGACGCAAGCAATCCAGAACATTCACCACGCTAACCCAAAGGCTAAATTGTACGGGATCTTACCCTTCAATATTTACCAGCCTGACGGTACTAGTGACATCAACGTTCGCAAAAAAGGCCACTATACGTTCAGGGACCTACTGGCCATGCTGGCCGTGACCTACTCGAATAACTTCGTGCCGGCGTTAAACTGGGCAACGCTCCGGGTCCCGCTCGTTACCAAAATGAACCAGAAACGGCACTTGAACCACGGAATTTATCCTAACCGGGCAACTTATGAAGCCATGATCAAAATTATCGGTAAATTCGTTAAAGATCATTGAAACATAAAAAGGCGTTGAATTAACTAAACGCCTTAATCCTTAATTCGATTTACTTGTGAGTATACTGATAAGCTAAAATGTTAACGATAATTAGGATCACGATCACGCCGGCCATGATTAAGGTTCCCCAAAACCGGTCGCGCTTCGATGCGTTCCAACTAATCAACCTTGTGAATCCGTAAAGACCCAGGATTGCCAATAAAGCATCGGCAACCCCAAAGAAAACCAGGTTTCTGGTAAACGCTTCTACTAGGATTAACATCATGTTCACCCTTTAATCATTTGCTTTGAATAATTGTAAAACTTCTGTCTTTGATCCGCTTTTTCCGGCCATGACGAGTTGAACGACGCCGGCTAGTTTTTCTAGCCCGTGAATTCTGCTCGCGACGGGCTTTGGAACGGCGGGTCTTTTTGTGTCGATTCCGGTGTTGACGGTTTTGGTTTTGCCAACGTTTACCACGGTTCGATTGCTGATTTCGGCGTGGTTTTCTCGAATAATGATGAAAATTACCGTGGCGATGACGATTCCGACTATTCTGATTCGAGTTCTGATTATGATAATTCCGGTAGTTGTGATAGCGGTCGTCATCACTGCCCTGATAATAATGCGGTTCGTAATTTAATTTCTTAGCGCTTCGGATCACGCTTTTTTCTAATTTCCGACTCAAATGACTCTCAACGTAAGTATCATGAATAATCATCCGGATCAAATTAACGATCTGATTAGCTCCCCTAACACTAACGTTGCCAAAAACGTTGTTGACGTTGTGGGTCTGATGAGCACCGATATTACCTAAGCGGCGGATTGAGTCAATCGCCTGCCAAATTCGGGGACTGCTCTGCTGATGTCGTAACTCGTCTAAATCGTGGAACAGGTCACCCCGCTGGATGTGATAAAAATCAACAATAATTTCTTCTAAAATCCGGCGGGAAAGCATCGCGGCTGAATTAGGACTGATCTTCAAGACCCCGACGGCTTCCTTATAATCCTGTCGAATCTGATTCGGAACGTAATTCGGAAGCGGGTCAGCACTAAACCGGGGATAAATATTGAAGATTTTGTGACGGTACTGGTCGCCAATGCCGACGGCCCGAACCGTAATCCGGTGACAATTCGGGCAGGCCGCCATTTCGAGTTTAATTAGTTCAGGATGTCTCTGCTTAAGTTTCACGCTTGCGGCCACGTTTTTTCCCAGCGGATAAATCTCAAGCCGATTTTTAAGTCGTTTTAAATAAAAACGGCCGCTTACGAACGACAAGCCGCTGCGGTAAAAACTAGTTCCGCAGAACGGACACTTAATATTATTACTAACTGATTGTTTAGCCACCTAATTCACCTTCTTTCCGATTTAATTTTAACATAAATTCAATTGTTAAAATCGATCCGGAGTTCTTAAAATTTCGGGGATCCGGCTTACCAACAGGTAGCCACGTCCGCTACGATCAAATGAAAGGCCTTCGAATTCACGGGTGGTCGCAAACCGGGTTGATCGAACGTTTGCGGGCTTGAGCTTCCCAAGCTGGTCTTCAGGAACCGAGATAATTGAATCATCACCGGTAATGTACAGCCGACGATTTCGCGGATTGTAGCTCAAATCTTGAATTACGTCACTCGGCGCGTAACGCAGGCCTTGCCGAATCAAGTTCAAGCGAACCCGATCCGGAGTAATCTTTCCTTGATAGAACTTAATTGAATCCGGTTTTGCGAAGCTGTCGTTACCAGCTTCGGTAACGTTGACCGCCCGACCACGCCGGTCAAACGTCAAATCATCACCGAGCGTTGTGCTGCCAAAGCGAAAACTAACTTTTCGAATCGGGGCTAACGTCCTGAAGCTGATCAGACTGGCCGAAGTCTTATTTAACTGGCCAAACTCGTTATTCAATAACCACAACTGGTGAGTCCGCGGATTATACGCTAACCCTTGGCCATGGCCGCCGTAAAAGACCGGACCGACTTTAATGTTTCGCCGGGCTGACTTCAAATGTTGGTTGTAATTTCGGGTCCGTGAATTCAGGTTAATCCGGATAATCTGAACGGCGCCTTTATGGTACGGTGATTTGCCAGCCGGATTACCTTTCTGGGCAAGGTCGTTGCCGTTGATCGTTCGCTTCGCGTGCCGATTATTGTCGGTGTCGTGGGCATGAACTGCTTGATAACTGTTGGTCGCGTTAGTTGATACGTAAGCGTAGTGGCCGACGATTACCAACCCCTGCGGTGAATAGAACTGATTCCGACCTAACTTTTTGGGAATGAGCAGATCGCGGTAAAAAGTAACCCGGTTCGGTGAATCAGCTTTCGTTTTAATCCGGTCGTTCGATTGTGAATAATTGCCGTCACCGTAAGTTCCGTGGTCGGTAACGCTTGGGACAAAATCACTGTGGCTGTTATTAACGTAACGGAATTTCCGTTTGCTAAAAGTGCCCAGTGCCGAACGTTTCTGCTTCACGTTTCGGCCGTGAAAAGCAATCGCCCGCGGGCTTCGGGACGAAGCGTGACGAGTGTGACGACGGATTCGACGGTGATTAGAGCGGTGGCGGTTAGTTCGACGAATACGGTTCCTGGTTCGACGCCTGGTGTGATTTATTCGTCGAGTGCGGTGACGTGAAGTCCGGTGGCGAGCCGCGGAGAGCTTGATTGAAGCCGGTTGAGTCTTCTGAGATTGACGATGAGCTTCAAAATAATGGTGAACCGGTGTCATTTGGGCATCCCGTCGTGGCGCTGACCGAACCGCCAAATTACGTGAATTCGATTTTTGATTATTTTGACTGGCGTTAGCAGTTCCTGCGAACATGATCACTGCTGAGCAGGCAACCACTGCTGAAACAAAATTTCGACTAAAGCGACGCACGTTTAAGAATCCTTTCATAATTATTGATAAAGATCATAAGCAATCACAACTTTATCATTTTTTCCGCGGTCAACGTGGGCGGTAATTCCGATGTAGCGATTTTTGAAATCAAGCAAGATCTTTCGATGTCCCCAATGTGAGCCGGCATCGTGATAAATCATTCCCTTGACGGCCGTATTCGTAACCTGACCAGCGGTGTTATCAATATCACCCGCTTGTTCGGACAGGCATTCCGAAATGTGAGCGCGGGCCTGCAAATAATTAGGCATAAAATGAGTTTTGACTGCGTCAACGCAAGCCAAGACCTGATTATTGTTATCGTAATGACTAAAATTCTGGTCAGCTTGAACCGAACGCATTGCCGCGATTCGATTCAAGGAATGATTTATTTTGAGTGCTGGCATCCCACGCTCAGTTCGTTCGTGGTTAATATCTTTTAACGCATCGGCCCGAATTGCGCTGAGGTAAGCCGCCTTATTTCTGGAATTAAAATAGCCATGATAATGCACCGGGCCCTTAGTAATGACTTGATGGGTTTCCTGCGAAGCGTCATTCGGCGTCTTTAAATTGGGCGGATTATTATTAATTACCCGTTTCTGCTGGGGTTGGGAAGAAGTGGAGAACGGGAAATGAAATAATTGACGATTACTGTACTCGACGGCTCCCACCGCGATCAAAACGAAGACGATTAACGTTAACCAGAGTCTTTTCATGTCGAACACCTCCAACCAGGTAAATTTGATTTGGGCTAACTAAACACTTTCTAATTTTAACTTAATAGACAAAAAGTTTAAAATTAAATTAAAAGATTTCAGTAGGAAGGATCAATAATTTGAGTCAAAATCATCAAACCAAAGTAAAGATTAAACGAATCCTCCTGATCGCCGATCCGAATCAAGTTACTAATCAGCTTAGGCGTCGGTTAGCCCAGAATCAAGACGACCGGGTGGGAATCATTACTAACAAGCCAGCCCAGCTGGCCCAAATCAATCCACGGCATGAACTGGTTTTCGAAAATCACCAGGATTTGAACGGGATCATCACTTCACAGGGATTCGATGCCGTTTACATCGACCTGGCCCAAAAGGATGGCAACACCATTGAGAAAATCATAACCGCACTCCGAAATTCAAAGGTTAAACAATTAATTTTAATGCTGAACGCTAACGATCAGCCTAACGATCCGCGAATCAAGCAAATTGTCGAACTGGTAAAGGGAACGCGATTAATCACGACGGTCATCAGGGCTGCTAAATTAGGCCGTTCACATACTTTAAGCTACCAAGCCGTTCACAATGCTCAACCAGCCGGTGACAGCAGCGTTTCAGCCGTCAGTGTTGCTGATTTAGCGTACCAGGTCATTCAGGATCCGCAGCTTGAAGCTGGTGCTGACGTTGGGATTGCTCAATTACCGTACAAATAAAAACAATTTTAAACAAAAAGAGCCGATCAGTAAAACTGACCGGTCCTTTTTAATCCGGGAGCGAATTTAAATTTATTTAACTAAAGAATGACGCCGCGCGTATTTACGAAGCGCATGACGCTGAGCCCGGGTCAGACGACGACCACGCCGAAGATTACGGCGCGCCCGTTTTAATTCACGAACGTAATGATGATGAGAAGCCCGGTGTTTTTGATTCTTAGCGTGATGATTAACGGAAGACTGAGGCTGAATTGAATCTAAATTAAGCGCCGTTGCTGAATTTTGACCGGTCCAGAACGATAGTGGTTGGCCAGTCAGTACCGAAGCATCAACTTTTCGCTTTAAAGCATGACTGTAATGAGCATCGGTATATTGCCAAAGGTCATAATGATAATCGGTCTTCGGCGGTTGGTTAGAATAACTGGCAACCCAAGTCGCGTTGTACGCCTTCTTAGCGTTCAACAAATGTTGCTGAATGAAGTTAGCGTAGCTATACAGAACGATCGGCTTAGTGGTGAGCTGACGCATCTCGTTTGCCCACGCTTTGGTTGCCGAACCGATTCGGTGCTTAGCGTGGTTAATTTCAATGTCATTAACGTAAAATTGAGCTTGCGGGGCCCGATTGTACAAATTCTGGGCTTCCTGACGAGCCATCGGTGAATTCCGGTACAAGCTGTAACTATAAACTCCATACGGAATGTGGTGCTGATTCATTTCGGCTTGATCATGTGAATACTGAAGGTCTTGCTGACTAGCACCATTTTGGGCCCGTAAGATCACGAAATTAACTTCGTGTTTTAATCGATGAGCCTTATGACCATCAATCCGGCCCTGCCATTGCGAAATATCATAAGCGTTCGCCGCGTGAACCTGGTTATCGTGATTAATACAACTACCGCCAACCAGCAATGCCGCGAATATTAACAACATTCCTAAAAATTTAATCCGACGTCTAATATTCATGAAAAGCCCCCAATTAACCAAATCAAGAATAACATAGAATGATTTACCGAGGCGTTTCAATTCTATTTCAATCGGGTTACAACTGGGCTACGTCGGGATTAACCTGGAAGCAGACTTCACCCTCACTTAGTGGCAGATGCTGAGCCTTAATTAAATGATGGTCCTCAAGGATTCGTAGGGTCTTGTTTACCATTGCTTGAACGCTTTCGTTAACGTTTAGTCGAATGCCAACCAGTTGAGATTTGCGAACGCTCGAACTAATTAATTTACTCATTGACACCCGAGAAACGTTGTGCTGATTCATGTTGATCACTAGCAAGGCAAAAATTCCAGAAGCATTGATCCCGTGCTGGAGATCATCCAATTTTTGCAAAGTGCCTAAAACGTTTGGGTCGAGTTTGACGTTTCCTTTAATCATCGCCGGTCTTCCTTTCTAATCACTGACGATTACCGGACTTGGCATTAACCTCGAACCAGCCCTTCTGCTTAGCGTTATAAGCGTAAGCTGGCGGATTAGGTTGACCAAAATGTCCTTTAACCCAGCCGAGATGAGTTATGTCTATGTTCTTTGGAATTACTGCTCGATGGTCATTTGGGGCGTACTTACTAAAAATGAAGTTGCCACCAAATGGTTCAGCATCAAAAAAGCCACTGCGTTTTAATTGCTGAGCATTGTTTGAACGCTTAAATTTAGAATCTAAGATTTTGTTTCGCTTCTTTCCAGTTTGCTTTCGTCGTAATTTTCGGTTAATTTGACGGACACGTTTAACGTTTCGACGCCGTAATTTCTTATGAAATAAGCGGCACCAATTAAGGCGATGCCGTTTTACCAGATTTAAAATTCCGCGACGGCGTTTTAACTTTTGACCGTTAATCGAATATCCTTTCAAGCGCCGATTGTATTTAGATAACGTGATTACGGTGCCGCGGCGAAGGTTCAAATGACCAACCACCCGATTATGACTAACTTGATCAACTCGAACGGTCCGTAAAGTCTTGAATTGTCGAACCGGGCGCTTCGATTTAGCGTTAATTCCGCTAACCGGAAGCAACGTTAAAGCAACTACCGAAGTTAAGCCGCCCAAAATTAATTGCTTTAATTTCATTTTTATTCTCCGTTCCTAAATAAAAAATGCTGGAATTACCAGCATTAAACTTTAGTTTTATTAAATACTTGGGGTATCGTAAAAGCCATAAGTTGGGATTTGCGGCGTCGTCTGGGTTGAATTAGTGTTTTGCGGCTGCTGATTATCATGACCCGTAACCTGAACGTATTTCGTATTAGCGGTCATGTAATCACCACCCGGTAACTGAATTCGGGTGAAGCCACCGACTTTCTGCTGATCTTCAGCGACAACGTTGACGTTATGAAGGACACCGTTCACGCGAGCTTCTTTCCCGGTGAAACTGTTCCGACTAAAGATCGGGGTGCGATAAAGACGTCCTGCCTTTAACATGGTTACATCAACATTATTTTGAGCCGGTAAGTAAGTTGGCATTACGTAATTCGAGTTTGAAGTAATGTAGCCAGCTTTGCCGTTATAACTAACGATGTAGCGAACGTTACCGGTTCGACTGAAGCCAACTCCGGTCACGGTCAATTCACTTCCGCGCGGGATTGAGCCGGTATGTGGCTGATTAAAGTCAGTTTCATCGTGTAACCAAACACCCCGGGAAGTGGTAATGTACTTAGGCGAATTTTCCAAAACGTTTTTAGCGTAAGCCGTGGCTTGTTTGGAGTCTTGAATATAATCTCCTTTTCCCTCTTGTTCAACTCTTTCCATTGCGTAAAATTCACGAGCATGATCACCATGAGTTGCGTAAAATACATCAAGTGCTTCCTGAGCTTTAGAAGTATGATTGATGGCTAAACTGGCATCAGTTGAATAACTGGAAGCAAAGTAGTTAGCTAACGTTACGTTCGTATCATTTGCGTAAGCGTAAGACTCGGAAGCCATGGCCAGCTGACCTTGAATTTTAGTAGCTTTCGATGTGGTTGCATAATACGCCGAAGTGGCTGAAGCTGGACTTAAATTGCCGTTTGCAGCTAAGCTACCAGCCTCGTGCAAGTAAGGAGTAAGCAATGATGGATTTTGTTTTATTTCAGCTAAGCTGGAAGTGTAACCAGACGACATCAAATTACCAATCAAATCCTGCCCAACTTGACCAGCTTGGTCACCATAAACGTCACCCATGAACTGTTTAATTGCGCCAATTGGGTCATTCGCGCTGGTAAAGTCCTGGGACATTAAGCTAAGAACTGAAGCACTAGTCATCCCGTTCATGTTGTATAATGAATATTCAGCCGCCGCGTGACTAGCCAAAGAATTAGCTGAATTCAAACTATTCTGAGCATCAGATTCGGCTACCGAAGCTGATGATATTTCAAGATTGTAGTTTGATTGATTAGCCAGAGCAGACTGGTATTCACTGTTATACGTAATTGACAATGAAGCATATTTACCAGCTAAAGACGGTGATAAATTAGTTGCTTTAGCAGAATAAGAATTGTCGATTGACGACGTTTCAGCATCATACAAATTAACGTAATTATTGTTGGATTGGCTCTTTAATTTACCATAGCTAGAATCAGCAGCCGCTACGTTAGCACTGGCTACTTTAGCATTATCACTAGCGGCGAGTTCAGCAATTGAAGCTGAAGCCCGAGCTTCAGCTGGATTAATCAGCATTAAAGATTGTGCCAGTGAATTAATCATCTGAATGTTATTAACGTTCGCGGAAGCTGAACTAACGGCTGAAGTATAACTAGAATTTTGCCAAGCAACGTTCGCAATATAACCTGAAACGTTACTGCCGTAGCCAAAATTTTCGGCTAACGAACTAATGATGGAACCGTTTTGACTGTTTTGAGCAAATTTAGCGTAAGAACTAGCCTGGACGGCATAGCTGCTGGCATTCTGACTAAATAAACCGTAAGCACTTTGGAATACGGCTACTGAAGAGGCCGCTGAAGAATCAAGTTCCTGGTTAATTGAACCAACGTAACTATTAATCATATTGCTAGTATTCGAAGCAATCGTACTGTCTTGATTAGCCTTTGCGTGGTAACTGGCGGCTGAGATCCCGTTGGTCGAAGCAGTAGCGTAATGATCTATCGAAGAAGTGGTTGAAGCTGCCGAGCTTGTTGATTGAGTAAAGTCTGAAGCTGAAGATTGAATTTGGTTCGACGGAGTCTGACTTTGAGCCGCACCGTTAGAAGTTGCT
>CAKQCC010000018.1 GCA_934216625.1 uncultured Lactobacillaceae bacterium | reverse complement strand
ACGATTGAAATCATGATCGTTAATTTAAGGCCTTGGGCAAAGAAGCCCCGGTAGCTCCACATCGTGGACCAAACCGAAGATTTACCTTTATGGCTCGAAATCTGTTTAATTGCTTCGGGAACGAATTCAGAAGTATAAGCATGCTGATGATCTAAATGATTAATTTCTTGATTTGTAGCTTTGACTAAGGAAGTCGCGCCTTTAGGGATCGCAATGCTATCGTATGAATCCTTTTTGTTAATCTTTAAGCCGGACGGAACGCTCCTTAAACCAGGAGCATGAGAAGCATAGGCTCTGGCAACGGCGTTATCCATTGCGACCGCCTGGATCTTATGGGACTTTAGCGCAATCGTTAAATCAGAATTGCTGTCCATTTTCTTTAACTTAGCTTGCTTCATTTGAGCCTGAACTTGATTGACTTGAGTAGTTCCGGTTTGGGCACCAATTTTGGCGTGTTCTAAGTTGTGATAAGATTTGTATCTTTTAACATCAGAGTCATTAATTAAGAAACTCAACCCGGTCTTAAAGTATTCGTTTGTGAAGTCAACGCTCTTGGCCCGGCTCGGCGTCTTCTGCATTCCAGAAATTACCATATCAACTTTATGGGTTTCTAAAGCTACCAGTAATGAATTAAATGACATCGCCTTTACCTTTAACCTAACGCCTAAGTGCTTGGCAATGTGGTGAGCCAAAATAACGTCGGCACCTTTAACCTTGCTACCGTTAGACGTTTTGGCGTTAAATTCATACGGTGGATAATCGGGTGAAGTGCCAACTACCAACACACCTTTTTCCTTGATGTGCTGCAAATAATGATCACTTGAGTTCGCGTTAGCTGACTGAGCCATGCTGCCAATGCCCAAACAAAGCATGATCACGGTTAACAACGTAATAATTATTTTCTTAACTTTATGCATCTTAATCCCTTCCTAGAAATTAATTTCGATTTAGAAATTTTACTGAACATTAATTACGAATCGACGGTACATTCATAAAACCTCCTAACAAAAAAGTCCCCTCAGAATCTCAACGATTCCAAGAGGACGATTAAATCGCGGTGCCACCTCAATTTCTAGCTGTTTCACAACCAACTAGCTTACTAAGTCAATGACTTAGCGTGATAACGGGACGACCGACGATCCTTTTGATTCAAGATCATAACTCTCAGGTACGATCTGATTTTTCGTCATGCTTAAGTCTCACTCCCAAAAGTTTTCTGTGAATGATTCGAAACCAGAATTCCTGTTCAACGTTTCGAAATTAAATTAAAGATTAAAAAAGCCACACGATTTTCTAATCGCGTGGCTTCGTTTAGCTCAATCAACTAAAAAGCCACACGATGATTTTTGACCCGTGTGACTTTTGATTAATTTCTAATTAATTTAGAAATCTCAATGTTCACACAGATCACAAATGTTACGGCGGACCTGGCGATCCATGCGGACTTTCATATCATTCACCTGTAATTCTGCAATCTGCATCAATATTGACATCTCCTTTTCGACAATTTCAGATTACACTTATAAGTATAAACATATTTTAATAAATGTCAAACTAACTTAGTCATTGTAATGAATCCCAAGGTTTCAAAGCAATTGGGGTCTGATCATCAATTCGTTGCTGAGTAGCTGGCAAGTATTGTTTCTTAACCACTACTTCGTAAACAAATTGATTCATCCAGTCGTCAGTCATCACGAAGTAACCGTTATGACCAACTTTGGATCCCCAGCTGTTCTGAACTTTCCATTTCGTTGGTTTGCCGTGAACCAAATCAACACCGGTCAACGTCATAGCGTGAGATACGCAGGCTTCGTGATAAGCAAGCCGGTCGGCCTTGCTCATCGACAAATTAACGTCAAATAATTCAGCTCGATGATACAAGTGGCTGTCCAGATAACCATGTTTTCGGCTCATTTGTTGAATTACGTCGTTCCCGAACCAAACGGGATCTCCGGCCTTTAATTGTTTAATTGCCGCCTGCTTCAAGTATTTCATCGGCATGTTCAGGAATTCAATATGTTTACCGCCAACGACGTTATCTTGGCTCGGTAAACTGTACTTCTGATTCATTTTCTTATCAGGAGAATTGGTGGCCACTACATAATCATTTAGATTAACGCCAACGTACTTCTGGTAAAATTTCTGTGGAGTTAGATTCGGGTCGCGATGGTATTTCTTCTTATCGTCACGGTACTCAAAATCAAATTTCTTCGGTGGGACCCCAAATGAATAAGCGGTAATCCGGTAAACTTCACTTAGCATCCGATCCCTAGCGCTCATAATTTCATGATCACTAGCACCGTTACGAACCAGTCGGCGTAATTGCATCCCGTCACGACGCAGCTTTAAATTCATCAGTCGTTCAAATTCAAAAGTGTGATTCGTTACGATATTTTCTGGAAAAACGGATTGGGGAACGACCCCGTATTTCTGAACCAAGGCCGCAGCCATTGCCCATTGGCCACCGTCACCGCCGGGCATTCCTAAGTAGAAATCAACGGTTCGGTCCTTAGTGGAGCGACCGGCTAACGCAATCATTCGGTCGTAAAAGATGTTAGCTCGTTCGATTTTGTCCCAGAAAAATAAATAATTTGATGACAGCTGAAAATCCTTAACGTTAATTTTCTTAGCAACCCGTTGTTTTAAAACGTTCAGCATTGAGAACAGCCAGCAGCGGCCACTGCGTTTTTGATTTGCAACCTGGCCAGTCTTAACTTCAACGTTAAAAACCGGGTTTAAGCGAGTGGCTGATTTGGGATCCCGAGCAACGTTATTAATCCCGTTTTCTTGAATTGCACGCGCGATAACGTTGTGGTTAGGTTGTTTCTGATAATTAGTTTTAAATTTCTTTAAATTTTTAGTAGTTAATTTACTCATCGATTACACCTCCATTTTTATTCCCAAGGTTTAAGTTCAATTGGTTTCATGTGTAACAATTTTTGCTGTTGTTTCGTTAAATATTTTTTATTAACGATCACTTCGTAAACGTATTTGTCCATCCAGTCGTCGCTCATCACGAAGTAACCACTTTCGCCGACTTTAGCGCCCCAGCTGTTTTCGACTTTCCATTTAGTTGGTTGGTCATGAACTAAGTCAACGCCCACGAAAGTCATCGCGTGAGAAGATTCGGCTTCCAAATACTGAAACCGTTCTTTCTTGGTCATGCTTAAATCAACGTGAAACAATTTAGCACGTTGATACAATTTACCGTCAAGGTAGCCCTGATTCTGATTTTCTTGTTCCAAAACGTCGTTGCCGAACCAAACGCCCCAGCCGTCTTTCATCTGGGCAATTGCCGTTTTCTTCAAGACTTTCATCGGAACGTTCAGGAAGTGAATATCACGACCGCCTTCAACGTTATCGCCGCTCTTCTGACGATAAAGTTGGTTCATTTTCTTGTCTGGGTAATTAGTTAGTGGAACGTAGTCATCCAAATGAACTCCTTTGAAATACCGGCGATAAAAATCAAGCGGGGTTAGGTTCGCCACGAAATGATAACCAGCTTTAGCATCGTGGTTACCCTTTCGTTTCTTATTATCTCGGTATTCCAAATTAAATTTTTCCGGTGGGGTCCCAAGCGATTCAGCGGTGATTCGATAAATTTCGTTCATCATTTGATCCTTAAGTTTCTTAACGTCGGAATCATGATTCTGAACCGAGTGACGTAAAATTACCGCATCCCGGCGCATCTTCAAGCCCAAGATTGCGTTCAAATCATCAGTATTGTTAGCGGCTTTAGTGCGTGGAAAAACATTAGCCGGCATTAAGCCATACTTTTCGATCAAGGAAACTGCCATGTCCCATTCGCCACCGTCATCATCGGGGAAGTTGAGGTATAAATCAACTGAACGATCGTAAGTTGATCGATTGGCGGTTTGAATGACGTGATCAAAAAAGACGTTGGCTCGTTCAATTTTATCCCAGAAGAATAAATAATTACTGGAAAGTTCAAAATTTTTGACGTGATACTCTTTGATAAAATAATGGCGTAAGAAGTTCAGGGCCGCGAACATCCAGCATAATCCTGCGTGCTTTTGATCGGTAATGGTCTTAGTCTTTAGATCAAGTGAGAAGACCCGGTTTAACGCTGGCTTAACTTTTGGATTTTTAGCAGCGTTATTAATTCCGTTCGTTTGAATTGCTCTCGATAAAACTGCCGCATCGGGTTGATGCTGCAGATCAGCATTTAATTTTTGTAAATCAGTTTTAGTTAATTGATGCATTAAATCACTCCTGTAAAAGTAACGGTTTATTTAATATTTTAGTGGTAAATAATCACCAACTCAACTAATAACCAAAACAAAAGAGGCTTGCTTAAATTTAACAAGCCTTAATCTTTATTCAAAAATTTGATTTTAATTTGAGAAACAATTTATCACTAATACGCTAAATCATTTACATCATAGCGATCATGGCTCGTCGTCCCCCACGGCATCGTCTTAACAACGCCTAAGATTTTATCTTTGGACACGAAGCCCCAGTAACGGCTGTCGTTCGAAATGCTGCGGTGATCACCAAGCACAAAATAATGGCCGGCCGGAACTTTAATCGAAGTCCGGTTGCGAGGCCAATGAGCTGCTAATTGATGAATGTTCCAATTTCCGTTATTTTGATAGCCGGTAATTCCGGTTCCGTCATTTTTTTGTAAATGATTAATGAAATTCTGTTTGACCGGCTTGCCGTTCACCAGAATTTGACCCTTTCGATACGAAACGGTATCGCCGGGCATTCCGATGACCCGCTTGACGTAATAATCTTTTTGAGGGGTTGCCTGTGGATCTTCACCGTGCGCGTTAAAGACGATCACGCTCAGATGATGAACGTGGGCCATTCTCCACACCATCACTCGTTCATTATTTTGTAAATTAGGTTGCATCGAATCTCCGTCAACTCGGACCATGGTAAAGACGAAGGATTCAATTAACAGGTATAAAACCACTGCTACGAGAATCGGTACGATATAATTTTTAAAAAATTGCATGTTGATCCTTCCTGCTTTAATGAATTACTTAAGTATAAATGTATTATTTATTATAACATAGTGGTAATCATTCTTGGATAAGAGAATAAAAAGCAGCCATTGAAATACCTAATGTAGCGGAATTCGATGACTGTGAAAAATGCAATTATAAGCAATAATTGAAAAATAAAACACGTTACTTCTTTGGCAACGTGCTCATTTTAGTAATCATAATGATCGCTGTTATTATTTGCTCATATTTATAATATCACAACGCCTAATTCCAGTTCATCAAATAAACTTCTAGCTTTTCAATTTCACTAAATCTTCGCCGATGTCGTGCATAAATCGGTATATTCACTTAGTATAACCGTCTGTGTACACTCGGTGATAGCTAGGAATTTTATGATGGTTAATATAATTATACGATTTTGGTTTCTCGTAAATACACTTTTGAACACCCTGTATAACCTTAACTCTTCAATTTGGTCAGCACGAAGCGCCTCAGGGTTTTCATCTGCAGCTGTAGAATCTGGATGAGTAAAAAATATGATGAAATATTAATGGACCCGGGATCATCTGAATCTCCGTTCAAATCATCTAGAATTCTACTTATAAGTTGATAATAAGATTTCTATGAATAATAATCCGGCACGGAACTAGCATCAGTATCTAAGAAATCATTATCACCACCATTATTATCTTCGGTAATATAATGTCTCCATTGCACTTCTTCTTTATACAATAGATATTTTTCAATGTGTTTAATTCTATAATTAGCTGCTTCCCTATTATAATAATGATTAAGGATGCGACCAAGCACTATAAATTTTCACGACTTTATTTTTAGTATCAATTGTATATTCAACTCGATTTTCAATATCTAATCGCATCGTGTAGCGAGTTGGTTTGCCGTTCAATTTTTCACCGTAAAATAAATGCGACGTCGGTTGACGTTTCAAAACGTTTACGATTCTTTTAAATTTAAAATAACGTCCTGTTGATTTAATTTTAGGAATGTCATTTTTGATAACGTCTTTCCGCGGAATCACAGTATATTGTTTTGGATATTGATCAATATTATTAATCATAAGGCATTTTTTGGATTAAAATCGCCAGGTTTTTCATTTTTAATTTCTGATTTCACTTTATCGTCCTGACGTTTGAAATTAATTTCACGTTGAGTAATTGGTGTGAATGGCAATTTACCCTCTTTAACCAATAATTTTGATGCCATTGTGACGAACGAAGAGAAAGTTAATCCCATATCTTTTAAATCACGATCAGTCTGTTTCTTTAATGATTTATCGATTCTTACTGTAGTTGGCGTAGTTATTTTGCTCATAGTAATTCCTTCTGACTACATTGGATTACAATATAATTTTAAATTTCAACTAAGCCTGTCGAGTTCGCTTCTTTTCCAGCCTGCCGTGGAAGATTTGCAATAACGCAATTGCGATCACCACCATTACGGCACCAATTACTTCCACTGCATTAACTTTCAGGCTAAAGAAGATCATACTTAAAATAAAGGTCACTACCGGCTCGGTCGCGTCCACTAAACTGATTACTTCAGACGACGCGAATTTTGAAGAGTGCAGAACGATGATAAACGGCAAGACCGTCCCAATTAGCACCATGCAACCCACACTCAAGACGAGGGCTAAATTAATTTTCGGAACGCCAACCCAAACCGGTCGGTTAAAATTAAACAGGATTCCGCTAATCAAAGTTCCCCAGCCCAGAATTAAGATCGGTGAATCATGCCGGCGAACCAGCGGCCGCGGTAAAACAATGTATAAGGCTTGGGTAATTCCGGAACCAATTCCCCAGAGCAACGAAAGCATGCTGATTGAAAGTTTCGAAAAATCACCTTTCGTCAGGGCTAAAGTCACCCCGACAAAGGCGATCACAAAGACCAGTAAATCACTGGCTAGGGGTTTCTTTCGTTGAAAAATAACGGTCCCGATCACGATAAACAAGGGAGCCAGATATTGCAAAATTGCCGACATTGCCGAATTACCGTTCTGAACACTGAAGTAAAACGTCAATAGGTTAGCCCCTAGGCCCAAAATCGCGTAAGAAACCAAACTGACGATCCCGCGAAGCGTCCGAAAAATCGTAAACATCCGCTTACCATAAATTAAGGCCCCGATTGCCAACAGGATAATTCCAGCGAACAGCGTCCGGGCCGATAAAAACCAAGTGGCCGGGATCCTTTCGTTTTGGGAAACGAACTGCAAAACGGTCGTTGAAATTCCGAACATTGCTGACGAGAGAAACGCCCAGAAAATTCCTTTCGCAACTTGAGTATGACTATTTCTTAACATTCATTAGCCTGACTTTCTAAGAACAGGGAAATTTTTTACTTACGTTTTTGATTATTTTGGTGCTTTTGACTCTCAATATAAATCGTTAGAACCGCAATATCAGACGGGTTCACACCACTAATCCGGGAAGCCTGCGCAATGCTGCGCGGCTGGATCTTTTCTAACTTTTGGCGAGCTTCCGTTGCGATCTCGTCAATCGCGTCGTAATCAATGTCTTTCGGAATCTTCTTGGCTTCTAAACGATGCAGGCGTTTCACACTGGTTTCTTCTTTGGCGATGTAGCCAGCGTACTTAGTTTCAATTTCGACTTCTTCAATCACGTGACGACCCAGCGGTTTTGGTGGATCCGGAATGAAATGCAATAATGAATTATACGTTACGTAAGGGCGCCGTAAAAATACCGCGGCTTTAATTCCGTCCTTCAATGGCTTATCACCGTGAGCTTCAACAAAGTGATCAACCTTAGCACCGGGCTTAACCCGGGTCTGATTCAAGCGCTTGATTTCACCTTGAATCGCCGCCTTCTTCGCCAGCATCTTGTGATAACGCTCGTCAGAAACTAAACCAACTTTGTGGCCAATCCCGGTCAACCGCAAGTCAGCATTATCGTGCCGCAAAAGCAAACGGTATTCGGCTCGACTAGTCAATAACCGGTATGGTTCATTAGTTCCCTTAGTAACCAGGTCATCCACTAAGACACCGATGTAAGCTTGATCGCGTTTCAAAATCATCGGTGGTCGATTTTGAGCACGCAAGCCGGCGTTAATGCCGGCGTAAATGCCCTGACCGGCCGCTTCTTCATAACCAGAAGTGCCGTTCGTTTGACCGGCCGTAAACAAATTCTTGATTCGCTTCGTTTCGAAATTCAACTTAAGCTGATACGGATCAATTACGTCGTATTCAATCGCGTAGCCGGGACGCATCATTTGAGCATGGTGCAAGCCTTTAATCGAATGCAACATTTGTTGCTGAATCTCTTCCGGCATGGAAGTTGAAAGTTCATCAACGTAATATTCATCGGTGTGTCGGCCTTCCGGTTCCAAAAAGATCTGGTGATGGGTTTTGTCCGCAAACCGAACCACTTTATCTTCGATTGACGGGCAATAGCGCGGACCGACACCCTGAATAATCCCGTTGTACATTGGCGCCCGTGATAGATTCTTGCGAATGATTGCGTGGGTCTTCGGGTTGGTGTACGTCAACCAGCAGGAAAGTTGCTTGCTGACCGGAATGTAATCACTGTCCGGTGTCATAAAGCTGAAATGATGCGGAATCGGGTCACCAGGTTGTTCCTTAGTCTGGTCAAAATCAATACTGTCTTTTTCAACCCGCGGCGGCGTCCCGGTTTTGAAGCGACGTAACTTAAAATGATATTTGTTTTTTAAATTTTCAAATAACTTAATTGACGGTAATGAATTATTGGGTCCCGAAGAATACTGGAGTTCGCCGATAATAATCTGACCACGAGCCGCGGTGCCGGCACAAACCACCACCGTTTTGGCCGAATATTTAGCTCCGGTATTGGTAACAACTCCTTTACAAACCCCGTCTTTAACAACCAAGTCATCAACAATCGCTTGCCGGAGCGTTAGATGTTTCGTTTTCTCAATCGTGTGCTTCATTTCCATATGATAAGCGTGTTTATCAGCTTGAGCTCGCAAAGCGCGAACTGCCGGCCCTTTTCCGGTATTCAACATTCGCATCTGAACGTAAGTCTTATCAATATTTCGGCCCATTTCACCGCCGAGCGCGTCAACTTCGCGAACGACAACTCCCTTGGCGGGCCCGCCAACTGACGGATTGCACGGCATAAAAGCCACCATATCTAGATTAATGGTCAAAAGCAAAGTGGAATTGCCCATTCGAGCTGCTGCCAGTGCCGCTTCACATCCCGCATGACCGGCACCAACCACGATTACGTCGTAGTTACCGGCCCGGTAAAGTTTTTTGATCGGTCGAATTAACGCCCGGTTATCATCATTATTCATAGCGTTTCCTCCGTTGGTTCAATTCAAATCGTTATTTTCCAACACAAAATTGACTAAAAAGCTGATCCAGCAATTCACCGGTGTAAGTATCACCAGTAATTTCACCTAAGAATTTCCAGCAACGTTTCAAATCAATTTGAACCAAATCAACTGGCATGCCAGCTTTAATTCCCTTTAAAACGTCGCTTAAAGCTTGATCAGCTTTATGCAATAAATTAACCTGCCTAGCGTTAGTCACCATTACTTCATTCTGGGTACTCTGAATTCCTTTTTTAAAGAACATTTGAGCAATCCGTTTTTCGAGTGAATCCGTTCCGTTAAGTTTAATTGCGGCCGTAGTGATTACGTTATTACTACCGGCTGCTTTTTTGACCTGATTAACTTCAATGTTAACGGGCAAATCAGTCTTATTCAGAATCACGATTCTCTGGTCGGAAGCGGTCATCTTAAATAATTTTCGGTCTTCATCGGTTAATTTCTCGTGGGCATTCAAGACTAATAGCACTAAATCAGCCCGCCGAATTGCTTTTTCGGAACGCTGAACCCCAATTTTTTCAATTTGGTTCTGAGCACTACGGATTCCAGCCGTGTCGACCAGTTTAAGCGGAACCCCGCGAACGTTAACGTATTCTTCTAGCGAATCACGGGTGGTTCCCGGAACATTAGTCACGATCGCTTTGTCCTGGTGCAGGAGTCGATTCAAAAGACTCGACTTCCCGACGTTCGGTCGACCCACAATCGCGGTTGCCAGGCCGTTCCGCAAGATCGTTCCGGTTTTGGCGGTGGTCAACAATCGCTTAATTGATTTTTTCACAGCTAATGAGCGACGTTTAATGATTTTGGTGGTCATTACTTCAGCTTCGTCATATTCGGGATAATCAATGTTCACTTCAACGTTCGCGATTGTTTTCAAAATCTGATGGCGAAGTCGTTTAACCATCCGGGAAAGTTTACCATCCAGCTGGTTTAAAGCCGCTTTGGTTGATTGATTAGTCTTAGCTTCAATCAAATCCATTACGGCCTCGGATTGTGACAAATCGATCCGACCGTTTAAAAAGGCTCGTTCGGTAAATTCACCGGGCTTAGCCATCCGGGCCCCGTTATCCAAGCATAACTGCAGGATTCGGTTAGTCACCAGCAAGCCACCGTGACAATTAATTTCCACGATGTTTTCACGGGTATACGTTTTGGGTGAACGCATAATTGAAACCATTACTTCGTCCACTTCTTCATCATGGTGACCCGGATCAACAATATGACCATAATTAATTGTGTCGGTGGCAACTCGATCTAAATTTTTACCACGATAAATCTTTTTAATAATTCGAAACGCGTTTTTTCCACTCATGCGAACAATCGAGATTCCACCTTCACCGGGTGGCGTCGAAATTGCGGCAATCGTATCAAAATCTTGGGTAGTTAACGTTTGATGAGCCATTTTTCACTTCCGTTTAAAAGAAAGGGTGCTTGCCACGAACTAAATTGACCCGCGGACCAAGCACTCTTACTACTTCAATTTCGTTAAAATTATTTAGGTGCCACTACTACTGCGCGATAAGGTTCACGTCCCGCCGAATAGGTCGTAACGTGATCACTGTTCTCTAAAGTTTTGTGAATCTTTTTTCGTTCAAAACTTGGCATTGGATCTAAGTAAACCGGTTTACCGGTTGCGACTGCTTCGCGGGCGGTCTGTTCAGACAACCGGCCTAAAATCTCCATTCGGCGCTGACGGTAATTAGCAGTATCTAATTCAACGTACAAATGATAAAAACCGAGTCGATTCAAATAAACCTTGCTCAATTCCTGAAGGGCATTAATGGTCAGGCCGTGTTTCCCGATCAACAGTCCTTCTTTATTAGTACTGAAGTCAATGTAAATCTGTTTTGAATTCTTAAATTTGGCTTTCATCGTTGCACTAATGCCAAGTAGTCTAATGATATTTCCTAAATAACTTTCCAGCTTCTTAATTGCAACTTGGTTTCGGTTCATCGAACGACCGGTTTTATTATCATGAGAATGATCGAAATGATTCGGACGACGCTGCTTAATCGTAAACTTCCTAGTGGGGCGGGGAGCTGCCGAAGCATTTTCGGTTGAAGAATAATGTTGTGAATCCGAACGTGTCGCAGAAGATTGTGAACTAGGTTGATGACCAGTTTGCTTCTTAATTAATTTAACTTTGGCGGATCGACGGCCAATCCCAAAGAAACCTTTTCGAGCAGTTTGAATTACATCAATTTTAACGGCAGATCGACTAGTTTTTAAAGACTTTAGTCCAGCCTGAACCGCATCGTTAACCGTTTTTCCTGTAAACGTTGACATTACTAAATTCTCCTTCTAAATGGAGGCTAAAATTATTATAACATTATTGAAATCAAATTGGGGGCTAAAACTACCTTCTGTGACGACTCCTGGTTGCTCGACGAATTGCTTTTCTGATCTTACGACGGTGAGCTTTCTGCTGACGTTGTCTAATCGCACGACGCTTCTTAATTTTCCACGGATTTTGAATCAAAAGAACCTGAACCGCGCTGAACGCGTTGGTGACTACCCAATAAAGTGACAAAGCAGAGGGAATCCGAAGTGCGGCGAAAAAGATAAAGATCGGCATTCCGATCATCATGATGTTGCTCATTCCACTCGTTTGAGCTTGGGATTTCATCGAAAGCCAAACACTTATGAAAGTAAAAACCGCGGCTAGGATCGGTAAAACGAAATCAGGGTCTCGACTACCCAATTTTAACCACAGGAATTGACCGGTTCGTAAGACTTTAGTTCGCCAGATTGATTGGTAAAGGGCCCAAATGATCGGTAATTGGACTAACAATGGTAAACAACCGGCGATTGGATTAACCCCAGCTTCAGAATACAGTTTTTGTTGGGCTTGACGCAATTTTTGCATCGTTTCGGTATCATGGGAAGAATATTTTTTCTGAAGCGCTTTTAACTGGGGAGCAATTTCCTGAGTTTTCCTCATCGTCCGCATCTGATAAATCATTAACGGCATGATGATTACCCGGACGATCACCGTAAAAACGATAATTCCCATTCCGTAACTGTGACCAAAAGTTTTGGACAGCCAAATAATTGCTCTAGAGAAGTTAAGCAGGATACCGCCATTCCATAGCCCAGTACTGTGTTCCGTAATTGGTTGATTACTACAAGCGGTTAGAAATAGGGCTAGACTAGCAACTGCCGATAGACTTAACCATTTCTTTAATTTTTTCAATCGTTATTCCTCACTATCACTAATTAATTTTTAACAAATGTGCTAATTTCAAAGCGTGAATTAAATTCTTTTTGATAATTTTCATTGACATTCCGTCTGCTCGAGGTCTTGCGATTACCAAAAAATCATAATCGGGCTTTAATTGCGGTTTTACGTCGGTTAACGTTTGGCGAATTCTTCGTTTGACCCAGTTCCTGTGAACAGCATTGCCGACCTTTTTGCCAACCGAAATCCCGACTCGCCAATGTTTCTGATTATTTTTCTTCAATCGATAAATCACGAACATTCGATTAGCCACCGATTGATGAGTATCGAAAACCCGTTGAAATTCAGTTTCTTTTTTAACATTTAATTCAATTTATCTGAAAAAGTTGTAGATTATTCTGTAGATAATTATATATATTATAGAATTGTAAATATAAATTATAAAATTATAAAATTTTGTTTAATATTTGTTTCACTATTGTTAGAGGAGGTTGAAAAATTTGTTGATATTTTAACGACGATTTGCAGAAGCTGCAT
>CAKQCC010000017.1 GCA_934216625.1 uncultured Lactobacillaceae bacterium | reverse complement strand
TAGCGGTGCTTTTGGTTACAATCATCACCGGGATCCATATTTTTATTTTGCCGCAGCTAGCGACGTTTAATCATACTCAAGCTCGTAGTTATCATTGGTTGATTATCGGGGGAGTAACGTGTCTCCTGATTGGAATAATTTGGTTGCTAGTTCTTAATGGCCGACGACTATCTAAACTAAAGAAGGTTAATTTACTTTTAAAGTGTCCATTAATCGGCAAAGTCTTTCGGGAATATTATGCCTATTATTTTGCCAGCAATCTGGCACTAATGCTGGAATGCGGAATGAGTTTAAAACAAATTACGACTTTTATGACTAAATTTACGCCGGGTTCGCTAATTGCCAACTTGGGCCATGAGATTAATGAGTTAATTGTTCACGGTCGGAAAGTAACTAAAGTTAATTTGCGTTATCATTTTTTACCGAAGCAGATGATGGTGTTGATTGACAATGGGGATTCAACCGCAGTTTTAGCCCAAAAATTACGGTCATATTCTAAACTTTGTTTTTCAAAAATGGTTAAGAAATCCGAAAAATTAATCGGCTTAATTCAACCATTAATGTTTTTAACGATTGGGTTGGTGATTATGATGACTTACCTCAGCATGTTGTTGCCAATGTACAATTCAATCAAAGGAGTTTATTAACGATGAATGGACTTAATAAGAAGCGGTCGGGATTCACGCTAATCGAAATGACGGTAGTTTTGTTTATTATTTCACTTCTGATTTTGATTATTATTCCTAATATTGCTAATTCCAGAAAACACGCTCAAGGGATTCACAGTCGTGCGATGACGTCGGTAGTTCAGACCCAAATTGATTCTTATTTGGATGATCACGATGACAGTAATAATACTAAAGTTGGTTTATCTGATTTACGCTCTCAAGACTATTTAAGCAATGCTCAGTATCAGAAAGCAAAGAGTGAAGGAATCCACGTTGACAATAATCGGGCAATTCTGGGTGGTCATTGAATGAAATTTCGGGATGGCTTTACGCTGGTTGAAACCATGATCGTTTTGGCGATTTCAACGTTAATTTTAAGCTTGAGCTTATTTGCGGCTGATAACTTTAATTTTGATCGAGTCCGCTGTTATTTCTTTTGGAAAGAATTTCAGAGTCAATTTGAACTTTCGGAAAATCTCGCCAGGCAGCGAAAAATGCCAACGGTAATTAAATTTTGGCCACATCAAAAAGTTGAATTTGATAGTCGCTATTTCGAGCGTCAAAATTCGGGACCGTTAATTATTAAATTACCGAATGGTCTCTCACCCGTTCGGCCTTGTCGAGTTGAAATTTATAAAACGGGTCACGTTAGTCCGCAACGCTTAGACTGGTCGAGATCAGGGCAACCAGATTTAGTCCAGACTTTTCAGTTAAGCTGGGGTGTTTATAATCTTAAAACTAAAAAGTAGATCGGGAATTTTACTGGCTGATTCACTATGTGGACTGATGCTGATTTCATTAGGGCTAGGACTAGATGTTCAGACTAACCAGATGATTCAGCATCGTTTGCAGATTAGTCATCAGGAGCTGATTCAGCATCGACACGCTTATGAAGAAACGTTTACTCACTAATCGGTCCGGTTTCACTTTAGTTGAAGCAGTTTTGTCACTTTTAATGGTTTCAATCGGGGTGATGATTCTTGGAATCTTTTTACCAACCTGGCGCCGTTCTGAAGTAAATTCCTTTCAATTAACCGATTTCTATTCTTATTTAGATACGACCGAGAATCACCGTTATCGATTGAAGAAAGCTGGTCAGCACCGGGTCGAATTAAGTGGAAACGGGAAAATGTATATTTTAAAACTTGAAAATAATCGGCATTTATTGATGATGACGACCACCCGGGGCGGTTATATGCCGTTACTAAAAAACGTTAAAAGCGTTAATTGGAGTTATCGACGACCGGTTTTGCATACGGTTGTAACCATGGAAAACGGTCAAAGATTTAAAGGAAATAGTGATTTTAAATGACGAATCAATTTGTTAGAAAGGGTTCATTAACTTTAGTTGGAATTCTGTTCCTTTCGTTAGTTAGTGTGATCATTAGTTTTCAGCTAATTAGTTACCGGAATCAGCAGCAAATTAACCATAATTTGATGATTGAATATTCAAGAAAACGTTTGAATCGGGTTAAAAGTAAAAATTAATGGCCTTATGTTAAAATGGTACTAATGAATTCTAACGAAGGGAAGCTTGATTAAACTGACTAGCTCGAATGTCGTTAAAATGTATCAAGTCTTAAATCGATCGAGTCAAATTTTAGAGAAAAGCCTTAATTTATCTTATTTGGACGCGTTTGTTGAAAGTTGCCAAAATATTTTGGATTCAAATCACGTTCGAATTAAGAATGGTCAGCCCGGAAAGTCAGCAGTTCAAAAATTGAATCAGTTGTATTCTGAGGTTGATTATCGAAAATTTAGTTCCGAAACCGTTCGCCGAGCAATTCAGTTAACGATGATCAAGGCGATTCGCGAAGATAAAATCCAGGCGAATCACCAAATCACTCCGGGATTAATCGCTTTCATAATGGGATACATCATGGTTCGAATCTTGAAAGGCCGGCAGCATTTAAAATTACTTGATTTAACGGTTGGCACTGGTAATTTGTTGACAGCGGTAATTTATCAACTTCGCCGAGCACTACGTTGTTCAATTAACGCGACCGGGATCGATAATGATGAAACGTTGATTTCAATCGCGGGCGTTAGTGCGGAAATGCAACGGGTTCCCGTGAATTTGATTCATCAGGACGCGCTGACTAATTTTAAGCCTAATAATTATGATTTAGCCATTTCTGATTTACCAATTGGCTACTATCCGCTGGATCAAAACGCTGCTCATTATCAGACCAAGGCTTCAACGGGCCATTCTTATGCTCATCATTTATTAATTGAACAAGCGATGAATCATGTTGCCCCCGGTGGCTTTGGCGAATTTTTGGTTCCGTCAACGCTGTTTGATACCCAAATGGCGAAAGGGTTATTAAGCTGGATGGAAAAAAACGTTTATCTTCAGGGAATTTTGAATTTACCTAAGGAATTATTTGGCAACGCTAGGGCCCAAAAGGCCGTTCTTTTGCTTCAAAATCACGGTAAGAACGCGCATCAAGTTCATCACGTAATGATTGGTGAATTTCCGTCGTTTAAACGACCTGCTGAATTTCAGAAGTTTATTGCTGAAATTGTTGAGTGGGAAGAAAAAGATTTGCTGCGACGCTAGTCTATAAAATCAATCGATAAAAAAAGAACCGTTAAACAACGGTTCCTTTTTTGTTATTTTTGCGAATAACGTTAAAACGCTGGGGTATTAAAAATAGTGTTGCTTAGGTGATGGCTAGTGTAATTAATGAATCCTTTGGTAATCTTGAAGCGTTTAGCTGAACTAGCTTTCGCGAGTCCTTCTTTGTAAGCAATAACACCTTTTCGACCAGCGTCTTCTTTGGCGTCATCAGAATCATTACCACCGGCGTTATCTTGAAAACCGGTAAAGTACCATGAGGCAAAAGTCTTGTCGTTATTAACGTTTAAGTTCTTATTAACCCAGCTTTGTGACATGTGATGTTGCTTGGCATAACGTTTAGTTGCTAACATCGCTTGGTACTGATTATAGTCTTTTAAGCCGTCGGTAGCACCGATGGTAGTAGCACTGCCAGTAGCGCCTTGGGCACCTTTAATTAATGAAGGATGACTCACGGCGTATAAATATTCTTTGGCGTAATTCCGCCGGTTGAACGGTTTGCCTTGCTTTTTATCAGCTTTCATTAAAGCTCGACCGTAAGCTCGGCTCTTCTTGGCCATTTTGTTAGCGTAATTAAACTTTTGGCGAGCTAATTTTTGTTCAGCACCCGTAATTGATGATAAACGATTTACTTTTTTAGCTCGCTTATTGGATTTACGTGACTTACGTGCTTTGGCGCGGCTCCGTTTAGTAACGTTTTTACGTTGGGACTTTCGACTGCGTTTAGCCCGCCGGTTCCGCCGAGTCCGTTTCGGCATTTTGGTGATTCGAGCTGAACGGGTTCTACGGTGCTTAGCAGAAACGTTGCTACCGTTAGCAAAGCCAGTTAAACCAGCAATACTTAATGTGGCTAAACTAACGTAAATTGATTTTTTAAGTGTTTTATTCATGTAAATAAACAACTCCTTTGTAATGAATTTAATTTAAGTATAGCAGAATTTATAATTAAATTTTAGTTTGATAAAAAATCAGCTCCAAAAATAGGACCGATTTTTAGCAAGCGAACTTAAATTTATTGAAATACTAAACGGGACTACTCAAAATAATAAAATGAGTCGGTTAACGTTATATAATACAATTAAGAATTTAATTAAAAAGGAACTTTAGATGACCCGTTTTCTTAAAATCAAATTATCACTAGCCATTATATTGGCGGCTTTTTCGTTTGGATCATTCACTAAGGCTTCGGCAACTTCAACGGTTAATCAAGCTCGTTCTCAAGTAAACCAAGCTCAACAACTGCCGAATGAGAAGTCGGTTCACTTGGTTAAGCCGTTGTATCAAACCCATTACCGATTTTATCGGCATTTAAACGATCGATCCGGTCGCTTACGTCACCATGATTACGGTCACCGGATTAAAATTTCTCGAGCTGCTCAGACCCAATACGGTAATTGGGAACGAACCCGTTATGGTTGGATTAACAGGAACGCATTTAACCAATTCTTACTAACGAAGGGTCCGCTTCATTATCGAATGAAGATTGTACACAATGGTAATTTGTACAATCTTCCGGCTCACACCAATCACGCAATTAAAATTGGTAATACCGCTAACTTCAAATTACTCCATCAATGGGTCAACGTAAATTCGACAGCAACCACGAATACTCATCAGGTATTTTATCAATTTAACCTTCCGAAGCGGCTTAACAGTTACTGGATCCTAGCCCGTGATTTAGCATTCAATTTAAACACTTTACGTGGTCATCATCACAGATTAGAAAGAATGATTTCTGCTGGTGAACGGCTAGTAGGTCATTCACGTTATAATGAACATACTCGTCATTATGATTGTTCAAGTTTCGTTCGGCATCTCTACGCCAAGGCCGGAATTCATTTAGGTTCGGTGACTTATAGCCAGGCTTATGACGGTCGTTCAGTCAATCCGAAGCACTTGAAGCGCGGTGACCTGATTTTCTTCAACGATCGTTCGGACGGTCGTAATGCTCACGTTGGGATTTATTTAGGCCACGGTTTATTTTTACACGATTCACCATATTCAGCGACCGGTGGCGTTTGCGTTTCTAGTTTGCACGACCCATTCTGGAATACCAAGCATTCGCGTCACGCTTCGGTTCATTACTTTAACGGGATTGCCCGACGAGTAATTTAAAATTTAAACAAGGAGAATTTGCTAACATGAATCAGAATTTAAAACGATTCTTAGTTTCAACCGCAGCGTTAGCTTTTCTTTCGCTGATAAGCTGGGGTGGTGTTTCGGCTAACCAGGTCCAACCGATTTCATCAAATAATCAAATTCAGTCGGTAGTTCAAAAGCCTGCTAAACCGCAGTTAACCACTCAAAAAGTTAGCAAGACGCAGATTGTTAACCGGACTGCCAAATATGGTTTTCGAAAGCGGCCTTCTAATACTGGACATCGAATTCCGTTGAATCATTATTATGGCCGGCGAGTTCATTTTAATCAAATTGTTAAAAATCAACAGGGAACCTTTGTTAAAACTAAGCGGGGCTGGCTGAATTACGCTAGTTTTTATCAATGGTATCTAGCAAAAGGTAAAGTTAACGTTCGCGTTCAACTAGGCAACTCTAAATTATACAATCAACCGGCTAAAACACCCGATGCTCAAGTGATTAGCACGGTTCATCAATTAAATCTAGTTCATCACTGGGTCAATGCTAACCAGGTGGCTTATACAAATCGTCACGACGTCTACTACCGGTTTGCACACCAAAATCAGCAGTTCTGGGTCCCAGCTTGGCACGTTAATTTTGATTTGAAGGCTTTACGAGGTCATAATCACCGCCTAGAACACGCGTTAAGCGTTGGTGAAAAATTGATTGGCCATTCGAAATATTATGAAAGTGGTGTTGGTTATGCACCTTCAATTAAACGCTTTGATTGCTCAGAATTTGTTCGCTGGGTTTTCCTACATGCCGGTGTTTATCTAGGTGGTAGTACTTTCACCCAAATCAGAAATGGTTATCACGTCGAGGCTTCACATATGCACCGTGGCGACATCTTCTTCTTTGACGATCGAGATCAAGGCCGGTTGTGCCACGTTGGGATTTACCTAGGTCACCATTTGTTCTTGCATGATTCACCGGACACCAATACCGGTGGCGTCGGAGTTTCCAGCTTAAATGATCCGTTCTGGCGACCCCGGTTCGATCACATTGTCCGAAGGGTAATTTGACTAAAAAATCGTGTTCTTTCATAGTATGACGGCAACTTACTTAGTTTCTGGCCTGGTTGTACTAGCTTTGGCGTTCGGCGTAGTTATGAATATTGCACTGCCAGTAATGCAGCATCAATATTCCACGGCGATTTGGACGGTTGTCGGTCCAATTCTATTCCTAAGTATTTCAATACTTATGTATCATTTTGGAATTGTTCACCGGGCTAAACGGATGATTGCCGACAATGAAGAATACGAACACGAAAATAATTAAGGAGCGTTGATTATGAATAAAACTAAAAATAAAAACTTATCTTGTACTACAATCTTAGTTGGTAAAAAAGCCAGTGCTGATGGGTCAACCATTATCGCTAGGGATGAAGATTATTACGGTCCTGTCGGTCCAATTAAATTTACAGTACGACCAGCTAAAAATCAATCTCACAAAATTTTTAAATCTCGCGAAACGGGTGTAAAAATACCCTTACCGGATCATGCTTATCGTTATACCTGTGAACCTATGACATCACCTAGATACGGAAACTCGTCTTATGAATACGAAGAAGGCGGCATTAATGAGAAGAACGTTGCTATGAGCTCTACTGAGACTACGTATTCTAACGAAAGATTTTTAGGCTGCGACCCATTAGTTAAGCATGGTGTTAACGAAGAGAGCATGTTAACACTGGTGTTGCCTTACATTGATAATGCTCGGCAGGGCGTTCAGCGTCTTGGTCGTTTAATCAGCAAGTATGGGACCGGTGAAAGTAACGGAATTTCGTTCTCAGATCATAACGAAGTCTGGTATATGGAAACTGCCGGTGGACATCATTGGGTAGCTTGCCGGATTCCAGATGATGCTTATGCGATTGCGCCTAATCAGATTAGTATTCAAGATATTGATTTCAACGATCACAAAAACTTTATGTATTCATCAGATTTAAAGCAATTCGTTGATCATTATCATCTGAATTTAAATCCTAGAACATTTAACTTTCGTAACATTGCCGGGACTCATACTGAATTTGATGCTCATTATAATACCCCGCGGGCTTGGTATGGTCAGAAATTATTCACACCTGAGGTTAAACAGTCACCAACTAGTCAGAATATTCCGTTTATTCAGCATGCTAATCGGAAACTGACGATTCAGGATATTGGTTACTTCTTATCGTCCCATTACCAGCAAACACCTTACGATCCATTTACACATCCTGCATTGCTAAAGCATCCTGTTTTTAGGCCAATTGCGATTGATCGGAACCAAGTTACCCACATCTTACAGATTCGTAACAACGCAAGCCCACAATATGCGGCGATAGAGTGGTTAGCCATGGGATTCTTGTCGTATAGTCCATACGTACCGTTTTATGCTAATATTAATCATACGCCAAAGAATTACCAGACGACAGGTACTGAAGTCACGATGAAGAGTGCTTATTGGATGTATAAAACTTTACCGGTACTGATTGAGCCTCATTACCATCATTTTATTAATGAAGTGAATCAGTACGTTAAAGCATCTCAAGCGTACGGCATTCATCGGATTAATCAGACTGACATGAAAGCTAAAAAGCTTAACGGTCAACAGTTAACTGATTTCTTGACTAAATCAACTGATACGACGGCTAATCATGTTAGCGCAAAGACTAAGCATTTGATTAGTAATCTGATTAAGGAATCGTTGCATCTTTCCCAAATCACGTTTGGTTAATTTTAATAGATTATAAAGATCATAAGGAGATAATTACATGACAAAAGTTGCAATTTTAGGTGCTGCCGGACAAGTTTCCGGGTACTTAATTCAAGATTTATTAAAACAGACCAGCGTTCGCATGAATTTACTGGCCCGCAACGGCAAGCAACGTCTTCACGTTACCGATTCGAACCGTGAAAAAATTTTCGATGGTGATTTCAACGACGAGAAATCACTTTTACCCGCCATTAAAGGCGTTGACCTGGTTTACGTTGACAACATGAGTTCACCGCAAGCTACCCAGACGATTGTGAAGGCGATGGATGATGCTGGCGTTAGCCGGATTGTCTGCATGAACATCTTGGGCACTCGTCACGAGGTTCCTGGCAAGTTTGGTCAGTGGAACCAGATGATGATTGGTCCTTCAATTACTAAACACGCTAAAACCGCTAAGATTGTTGAAAATTCTGATCTGAATTACACTAACATGCGAGTTACCTGGCTATATAACCAGGATGGCAACGTTGAATACGAAGTTACCAAACAGGATGAACCATTGAAGTCAGCCCAGATTACTCGGCAAGCAGTCGCTAAATTCGTATGCGATTTGATTCAAAATGACCGGCCTGAATATCAACACCAGAGCATTGGTTTGGGTGAGCCAAACACCAATTTTGCCAAACCGTCATTTTACTAAATAATTAATTTAAATTGGTTCAAAAAATGCTATAATTAAAATTGTTTAATTCATGGGAGGAATAGACATGCAACGTCATTTTGCAAAATGGCTTGGAGTCCTTGGTACTTCAGCCTTGCTATTTGGAATTGCTCCGGCGGTTCACCACGTTTCCGCGAATGCACAACAGCCGGCGACTACTGCCGTAGCTCAGAAGCAAGTTTCAAAGCAAAATCCACAGAACACCAACGATTGGCGAAGCTATCGCAGTAAAGTCTTTATTGCTAATCGTGGCTATGGTTTATACAAAAATAACTGGAATAAGGTTGCTAATTCCGGTCACTATTTCCACTGGACTTTTAACGTTAATGGTGAACGGAACATTGGCCGTCACGGGATGTATTACCGACTTTATACTAAGCCTAATAAATACTATGGCTTCATTAACAGCCACGCCGTAGTTAAGACTAATAAGAACGTTTACCTAAAGCAAGTTCCGTACGTTAGTCAATATCGTCCGGTTTACGCTCCATGGGGCTGTGCTGAAGCATCGTTAGCAATGATGATTCGTTCAACTGGTCACCACGTCAGCATGCCGTACATTTTCCGTCATACTCCGATGGTACCGGCCAGAGGTGGTCAGCGCGGTAGCGTTTATACTGGTGCTGGCTTCGGCCACGTCATTACCGCAGCTGCGTTAACTCGCTATGCGCATCATTGGACGAAACGGATTCATGACATTTCTGGTGCTTCGACTAACCAGATTAAGATGTACGTTCAGAGCGGTCATCCAGTATTGTTCTATGGTTACTCATCTTATCAATTACCGGCTGACCATAACCGGAACCATTGTAAAGTAATTACGGCTTACCGGAACGGTGAGTTCAGAGTTTACGACCCACTTTACTTCAGTAAGTACGATGGTGCTTATACTCAAGGTCGAAACCCGATGTTCGACCGCGGTGCCGTTAGCTGGTACTCAATGAAGCGGTTTAATTACGAATACGCTCACGTTCGTGGTAATAATCGCAAGTCAGCATTAGTTGCTGAATAATTAAGATTGAAATTCTAATTTAATCGTTAAACACTTCTCAATTTGAGAAGTGCTTTTTTGTTTGGAAAAATTAATTTCTTTTGCCGATATTGTTTAGTATGTTTGATTGTTTTAAAATTAAATTAAAGGTTTTGATTAAAGGAAATGTTGAAAATGAGAAATCAAAATCATTTATCGCATGGCTTAAAGCCCCGTCATGTTCAATTGATCGCGCTTGGCGGCACGATCGGCACCGGGCTTTTCTTGGGAGCTGGTCAGTCAATTCATCTTGCTGGTCCAGCAATTGTCCTGGCTTATTTGGTGGCTGGGTTGGCCTGCTTTTTAATCATGCGGGCACTGGGCGAATTGCTGATGTCTGATCCACAATGTCGTTCTTATATTGAATTTATCGTTAAATATTTGGGAGCCACTAATGGCTTCGTGGTCGGCTGGACTTACTGGGCTTGCTGGATCACAATTGCCATGGCCGAAATTACCGCGTCTGGAATGTACATGAAATTCTGGTTTCCGCGGTTGCCGGTGTGGGTAACCGGATTAGTTGTTTTAGTAATTTTATTTTGGCTAAATTCAAACAACGTTTCGGTCTTTGGTGAAACTGAATTTTGGTTTGCGATTATTAAAATCATTTCGATCGTGCTTTTGATTCTGGTTGGCATTGTGATGATCATGATGCATTATCAGACGAATGCCGGTGAAGCTAGCCTGGCTAATTTAGTTCATTACGGTCTTTTGGCCCACGGAATCCGGGGACTTCTGCTTTCTTTTCAGATGGTGGTCTTTAGCTTTGTTGGCATCGAAATGATTGGGATGACCGCTGCTGAAACCAAAAATCCGCGAAAAGAAATTCCCAAATGCATTAATGACGTTCCGATCCGAATCCTTTTATTCTACGTTGGTTCATTATTGGCTTTGATGTGCATTTATCCATGGACTCATTTTTCAGCTTCGGCCAGTCCGTTCGTTCAGGTCTTTGCTGACGTTGGCATTAAATCAGCAGCCGCAATTATTAACTTCGTGGTTTTGACGGCGGCACTTTCCTCTTGCAATAGTGGAATTTTTACGACCGGTCGAATGGCGTTTTCACTTTGTGATTCTAGCGATTCAAAATGGGGCCGAATGATGAACCGGCTGTCTAAGCACCAAGTCCCGTTTAACGCAATTGCTTTTTCAACGGCAGTGATTGCGATTTCGGTTGGTTTGAGCTTAATCATATCCAACCAAGTCTTTTTACTAATCTCAAGTGTTGCGACAACTTGTTTCCTTTATATTTGGGGGATGATTGTTTTGGCCCACTTGAAGTACCGTCGATTAATTAACCGCCGTCATTTGACGTCACAGTTAACCTTTAAAATGCCGGTGTACCCACTGAGTGATTATTTCGTCTTGGTGTTTTTGGGATTCGTAGCGGTAATCCTGTTACTGCGTTTGCAAACCCTGATTGCTTTGGTCGGATCATTAATTTGGTTATTTGGGATGTATCTAGTTCGGATTATTCATCGTAAGTCAAAAATAAATAGTTAGTTAACGGAAGCGGAATTATGAATCGAAAACAAATTGAAGATTTAATTAAGGTTAATCGTCAGCATCGACAACCCTTGGCTAAAATTAAGTTAGCAAGTCAGGATCAACTTTTAATTAACCAGCATCCTTATCAGATCGTGCTTGATAATCACCAGACGTTTGATTTGGATGAATTTAGTTATCGTTATAACCCAATCTATAGTAATTTTGATTATTTACTGGGTGACTGGAGTTATGATCAGCTGAGGTTGACCGGATTCTATGCTAATGGTCGAAACGTTCCTAATAACCAGAAAATTGGTTATTTGGAAGATTTTTTAATGGAATATTGTAATTTTGGGGTTTCTTACTTTGTTTTGAAAAATCTAGACGTAATTAAAAGTAATGGTGATTTTAAACCCCGCAAAAAACGTTTTAGTTATCATAGATTCAGGAAATATCGAAAAGATTGAAGGGGATTGCTTTGACTAAGTATCAAGGCTATTTTATTGATTTAGACGGAACGGTTTATCGGGGTCGGCACCGGATCCCAGCTGCAAAACGTTTTATCGAAAAATTACAGCGGAAACGAATTCCGTTTTTGTTCGTTACGAATAACACCACCAAATTGCCGATTGACGTAGTTAAAAATTTAGCGGTTAATCATGATATTCACGTTCAACCCCGAAATGTTTACACAGCTGGATTAGCAACTGCTGACTATCTTGATCACGTTGCCGGTAATTCTTCGGATGAGCGGACGGTTTACGTAATTGGCGAAAGTGGCCTTAAAGCAGCGATTACTAGGAAGCATTTCCACTTAGATTCTAAGCACCCTAAATACGTGGTGGTAGCTTTGGACACTCACGCAACTTACCATGATTTCGCGGTTGCAACTTTGGCAATCCAGCACGGTGCTAAGTTTATCGGGACTAATATTGACACTAATATCCCGAACGAGAAGGGGATGCTTCCGGGAGCTGGGTCGCTAGTAAAAATGGTTGAGTACGCAACCCAAACTAAGCCGAAATTAATTGGTAAGCCTAAAACCATTATTTTAGCGAACGCTTTAAAATTGATTCATTTAAATAAGGATCAGGTAGTAATGGTTGGTGATAATTATATGACTGATATTTCGGCTGGAATTAACTTTGGAATTGATACTTTGCTTGTTTATACGGGAGTTTCCACTAGAAAACAGGTGGCTACGAAACCAATTCAACCGACTCATCAGATTGATTCTCTTGATCAATGGCAGCCATAGTTAAAGCTGAAATTAAAAAGTGGCTTTTCGCAATTTTAATTGTTGTAAGTTTAACTTCACTTTCGGTGTGGTTAGTAGTTAATTCACCATTCTTGTATTATTTGTCTATTTCTTGGTTTCATATTGATTCGCTTTCCGGGTTGAGCAAGTTTTCTTTAATGAGATGTTATTGCTCAATTTTAAGTTATTTGCAAACGCCTTGGAACACTAGCTTACGCTTGCTTTATTTTAAGAGTTCGCAGTCGGGTCTAGTTCACTTTAGTAACGTTAAGAGTTTGATCCTGCTTAATAATTTTACTTTATTAGTTTCTTTTCCGTTGCTGTTGAAAATCATGATTAAGCTATTCAGGAACGGTTTATTGTGGCAACTTGAATTAATAATTGAACTGATCCTTACCGGTCTGATAATTTTATCAATGATGATAATGATTGATTTTCAGGCTGCTTTTATTGAATTTCATCGGCTTGCTTTTAGAAATCATGATTGGGTATTTCACGTTAACCAGGATCCAATTATTCAAGTTTTACCTGGTCAGTATTTTGCAATTTGCTTTGCTTTTTTTATTTTAATATTGTTTTTATTGCTTTTAGGATTGCTTTGCTTGACTCACTTTCGTGCTAATCATCAAAATTATTTTAAATGAATTTGGTTAAATGTTGACATTTATAGTTTAACGTGATACATTAATAAGTGTCGTCGGGGGCGAGAGCTTCTGATGGTTGTTGATCTTTGAAAAGTGAACAAGATATTAACATCACGTGTGCAAGTGGTCTCGTGAATTCGAGATTTCTATTTGCGTGCGA
>CAKQCC010000016.1 GCA_934216625.1 uncultured Lactobacillaceae bacterium | reverse complement strand
GTCCACCGGAATGTCGAAGAAGCCCTGAATCTGGGCGGCGTGCAAATCCATCGTGATGACCCGGTCAGCCCCGGCGGCTTCAATCATGTTGGCCACCAGTTTAGCGGTAATCGGTTCCCGCGGTTTGGCCTTGCGATCTTGACGAGCGTAGCCGTAATACGGGATTACCACGTTAATGGTCTTCGCACTGGCACGCTTTAAGGCGTCCACCATGATCAGCATTTCCATCAAATTATCGTTAACCGGGTTCGAAGTGGACTGGATCACGTAAACGTTGTCACCACGAACGCTTTCTTGTAATTCAACCTGAATTTCACCGTCACTAAAGTGCGAAACCTTAGCTTTACCTAATTTAACGCCGATGTTTTTCGCAATTTTTTCGGCTAACGGCCGGTTCGAATTTAAGGCAAATAATTTCAAATTCGTTTCTTCTGCCATTTTCATTCCTCCATTTTTTAATTTCTAAAATTTAAATTCTTAATTTAACCACGATACGGCAATTTCTTGTAATAACCCGGTTTATTGGTCTGGCGAGATCGAGCAATCGCCATGTCGTAACGATTGACGTCGCGAGTTACGTTGGTACCAGCCGCAATAAAGGCGTGGTCAGCAACGTGAACCGGCGCGATCAGGTCACTGTTGCTGCCGATGAAGGCCCCGTCGCCCACGGTACTGGTGTGCTTGTGGGCCCCGTCGTAGTTACAGAAGATCACGCCGCAGCCGACGTTGATGTTCTTACCTAATTTGGCGTTACCGACGTAGGTCAGATGACCAACCTTGGTGCCCGCACCGATCGTGGCGGCCTTGACCTCCACGAAGTTACCTAAATGAACGTGCGGGCCGATTACGGCTTTCGGCCTCAAATGACTATAAGGACCGATGTTTGAATATTCATCCATCGTGGAGTCTTGTAAATAAGAAGCAATCACGCGGACGTGATCGTGCAAACGGCAATTATAAATTTCCGAATTAGCACCGATCACACACTGTGAACCAATTACGGTTCCGGGGTGAATCCTGACGTTCGGTTCAATTACGGTATCCGCGCCAATTTTTACGTCAACGTCGATGTCGGTTCGGTTCGGAGCCAAAATCGAAACCCCGTGATCCATTAGGTAGTCATTAATCCGGCGGTGCATAATTCGGTTAGCCCGTGATAACGCCGCGCGAGTGTTCACGTTCATGGCTTCCCGCGGGTCGTTCATCTGATAAGTTTGAACCTGCTGACCCGCCTTTCTCAAGACCTGAATCACGTCGGTTAAGTAATATTCGCCCTGGGCATTTTGGTCATTAATTCGATGCAAAGCTTTAAAAAGCTGCTGATTATCGAAAACGTAAACGCCGGTATTAACCTCGTGGATTGCCCGTTGGCTAGCGTTCGCGTCTTTTTGTTCCACGATTTGCTGAACGTTGCCGGCAGCGTCCTTAACGATTCGTCCGTAACCGGTCGGATCGGCGACCTTAGCCGTCAAAATTGTGGCGGCAGCTTGTGATTGATCATGCTGCTGAAATAGTTTTCTCAAAGTGGCAGCCCGCAGAAGCGGAGTGTCACCACTCAGCACCATGGTGTCACCAATCCCGTTTTTAAGAATCGGTTCGGCCCGCAAAACGGCATCCCCGGTTCCCCGCTGATGGGCTTGGGTCACGTATTCAGTTTGGTCGCCCAGCGTTTTCTTGACCGCGGCGGCACCGTAACCGACTACGGTAATCACGTGGTCAGTTCGTAATTTCTTGACCTGGTGCAGAACGTGACCAACCATGGTTCGACCGCAGACCCGGTGCAAAACTTTATACAATTTCGACTTCATGCGGGTCCCTTTTCCCGCCGCTAAAATAATGACGTTGTGAAGTATTTTACTCATTTTGATTGCTGCTCCTCATTTTCGATCCTTATAACAAGTGAGCCTGATGAAAGGCGTTCGCTAGCTTAACGTAAGTTGACACTGATAAATTTTCCGGGCGCAGTCCCGGATTAACCCGCGTTCGTTGCAAGACCTGCTGAATCAGATTTCGCTGCGGTTTGCCGAACAGTCCCTTTAAATTATTCCGAAACGTTTTCCGGCGGTGAGCAAAACAGCCCCGAACGAATCCAGTAAATTTATCAAAATCAAAGACCCGTTGCGGAACCGAACGGCGCCGGGTCAATTTCACGATTGCGGAAATCACCCGCGGCCGCGGAAAGAACGCCGTTTTCGGGATCAAATTAGTAATCTGGATTTGATTCAAATACTGGATAACCACCGAAATAGCTCCGTAAGTCTTACTGCCCGGGGTAGCGGTTAACCGTTCGGCTACTTCTTTCTGCATCGTCACGGCAATCGAATCGAAGCGAGCGTGACTCTTCAGCAGTTCGATCAAGATCGGGGTCGTAATGTAATACGGCAAATTAGCCGCAATCTTAACCCGCCGTTGGTCACCAAATTCGTCGTGGATCACTTTCGGTAGATCCGCTTTCAAAACATCCTGGTTAATGATTTTGACGTTCGAATACGGTTGCAGGGTTTCACGCAAAATCGGGATTAGGTGGGCATCAATTTCGAAAGCTATCACTTTATGAGCGCGTTTAGCCAGTTGTTCGGTTAAACCGCCGATGCCAGGACCGATCTCAATCACGTCGTCAGCACTGGTTAAACCGGCTGCGTCCATAATCTCCCGTAAGACGTTTAAATCAATCAGGAAATTCTGACCCAGACTGTGTTTAGCTTTAAGCCGATAGCGGCGCAGAATTGCGCTGGTGCGAACTGGCGTCGCGATGGCTGGAATTTCATTCATGTGAAGTCTCCGTTTCTAATCGCTGGAGTGCGGCTTTTAACTGCTGAAGCGTAATCCCGAACATCCGAAGCCGCCGCGGCAACTGCTTGCCGTTCACGTAGCCGATGTTCAAGATCTGACAGACTCGGGTCCGGCGTTTCCTGGAACCAGGGCCGCCAACCAAGCGAAAGTCAATTAACTGTTCGGGTGAAATCTGGGCCTTCGCGGTTACTCGAGCGGGATATGCTTTGGCAAGGGCCTGTCGAATCACTTCCGGAGCGGCGTGTTCAACCCCCAGCGAACCGGTCGAGTGTTTCGGAACCCCCTGCTGACGCGAAATAAAGGCGTGCTTAGCATTCGGGACGGCCCGCGCTACAATCCGGCGAATCCGTTCCCCCGCAAAATCAGGGTCGGTAAAGATAATGACGCCACGGCGCTTCGCTAGTTGTTGAATTAACTTTAAAGTTCGTTGCGAAATCGCTGAACCGCGGGTTTCGATCGTGTCGGCCCGGACCGCCTTGTGAATTTGGGCGGTATCGTCCTTGCCTTCGACCACGATAACTTCTTTAATTCGTTTCATTCTGACCAGTCCCAAACAACCGAATCGTGTTCTGATAAGTCGCCTTCGCGATGACGTCCGGTGTCGTGTCGCGTAAACGAGCCACCGCTTCGACCGTATACAAAGTGTTAGCCGGTTCGTTCATGTGACCACGGTACGGTGCCGGCGCTAAACACGGGGCGTCGGTTTCCACCAGCATCCGGTCCAGCGGCGTGACCTTGACCGCCTGGTGAACCGCGTGAGCACTCTTGAAGCTGGCGATCCCGCTGTACGAGACGTCCATCCCCAGGCTCAGGAATTTTTTCATCCAGTACGGATCCCCGTCAAAACTGTGGATCACGCCGCCGATTTCTGCAACGTGCTCGTCTTTTAAAATCTGGTAAGTATCAGCAAAGGCCCGGCGCGTGTGAATCTGAACCGGCAGATGCAGGGCTTTCGCGATTTCAACCTGACGCCTAAACACCCGCTTTTGCAACGCGTGCTTAGTCTGGTTTTCGTAGTAGTCAAGACCGATTTCACCAACACCGACGACGGCCGGATCGTGCAGCTGCTTCTTCAGCAAAGCTTCCTGCTGCTCATCATAATTTTTCAGTTCTTCCGGATGCCAGCCGATAATGGCGTAAACGTTCGGGTATTGATGCGCAATTTTCAAAGCCGTCGCGTTCATCGCTTGGTTAGATCCCGCGAGGTTCATTTTGACCACGCCTAACCGATGAGCGTGCTGAATATAATGACTGACGTGGCCCGCAAATGAACGGTCGTTTAAATGCGTATGTGAATCGTAAATCTTCATTGCCAATTTATCACAGCCTATTCTAAGGTTGAACCGTTTTCAAAATGCTTGGAAACGGTAACCAGTTCGACGTTGCCATCACGGTGCTGAACCGAAAGCAGCATTCCTTGGCTGATGGCGCCCCGCATCTTGCGCGGCTTTAAGTTCGCGACGATGATGGCTTTTTTGCCGACCAATTCCTGCGGATGCGGATACCACTGGGCGATACCGCTTAAAACTTGTCGATAGCCGCGGTCGCCGGCGTCCAGTGTAAACTTCAGTAATTTGTCGGCATTCTTCAGTTTACTAACGGCTTTAATTTCAGCCACCTTTAATTCGATCTTTTCAAATTTATCGAACCGCACCGGTTTCTTGGTCAAATTCAGCTTAGTCTTGGTTGGGTCAAAGTGACTGGCGTTCGCCGCGATTTCTTTCTTGGCAGCGGCTGCTTGTGCTTTCCGGCCTTTTTGTTTACTGGATTTCGTCATCTTGGACTTAATGAACTGAACTTCGGTCTTCTTGTCCAAACGCGGGAAGATTGGAACGCCCTTCGCGATAACTTTTTCACCAGCTGGCAAGTCGGATAACCGTGGGTGATTTAAATCAATATGACCTAATTTCAGGCCGAGCTGCTTGAAAATTCGGTGCGGAGCCTGCGTCATAATCGGACTGATCAGCAAGGCAATCAACCGTAAACTAGCGGCCAAATGAGCCATGACGCTATCCAGCTTCGAACGCTTCGTCGAATCCTTCGCGAGTTGCCACGGTGAAGTTTCGTCAATGTATTTATTGGTCTGACGAACCAACTGCCAGATTGCCCGAATCGCGTTCTGGAAATGACCGGCGTCCATTTCGTGTTGATAATCTTTTATTGATTTAGCGGCTACGGTCTCCAATTCGTGATCGTGACTGGTTACGCCGGCTTGATACTGCGGAACGACCCCGTTTTCGTACTTGTTAATCATGGAAACGGTCCGGTTCAATAGGTTGCCTAAATCATTGGCTAAATCATAATTGACCCGGTCGACAAAATCTTCCGGTGAGAAGCTGCCGTCGTTGCCGAACGGAACCGCATGCAGCAAGTAATACCGGGTGGCATCTAAACCATAACGGTTAATCAGAGTTTCCGGATAAATGACGTTGCCCTTGGACTTCGACATCTTACTGTCCTTCATTAATAACCAGCCGTGGCCCACAATGTGCTTAGGTAGCGGCAAGCCCAAGGCGTGTAAAATGATCGGCCAGTAAATGGCGTGGAAACGAACGATTTCTTTACCGACCATGTGAATATCGGCCGGCCAGAATTTCTTGAACAGGTGATCATCTCGGCTACCGTAACCGAGTGCCGTAATGTAGTTTGACAAGGCGTCGATCCAGACGTAAACCACGTGCTTCGGGTTCGATTTAACCGGGACGCCCCAGTGGAACGAAGTCCTGGAAACTGCCAAGTCTTCTAAGCCCGGTTTAATGAAGTTATTAATCATCTCGTTCATCCGGGAGTGCGGTTCAATAAAGTCGGGATGCGTCTTGTAATAACGAAGCAGCCACGGCGCGTACTTACTCATCTTGAAGAAGTAGCACGGTTCGTGAACCAGCTGAACGTCATGACCACTCGGTGCCTTTCCACCGATCACTTTTCCGTTCTTGTCGCGATAAACTTCAGCTAACTGGGTGTCAGTAAAGTATTCTTCGTCGGAAACGGAGTACCAGCCTTTGTATTCACCTAAATAAATGTCGCCCTGGTCCTGCAGCTTCTGGAAAATTTTCTGAACGGCTTTGACGTGGTAATCATCGGTGGTTCGAATAAACTTGTCGTTCGAAATGTCCAGCTTTTTCCACAGATTCTTGATGCCCTTGGCCATCATATCAACGTAGGCCTTAGGTTTCATGTGCATCTTTTCGGCTTTCTGTTCAATTTTTTGGCCGTGTTCATCAGTTCCGGTCAAGAAAAAGACGTCATAACCGCGGGCTCGTTTGTAGCGAGCGAGGGCATCACACGCGATCGTGGTGTATGAATTTCCAATATGTAATCGCCCGGACGGATAATAAATCGGGGTGGTAATGTAAAACGTCGGTTTATTCATTGAATCGCTTCTTTCAAATTTCAAAAAAGGCCCATCTGACGTGGGGCCAGATGTTTAAACTTTAAGTGCAATAATTGTTTCAATTTCATGGCGTTCGGGGCCGCGTCCTTCGCCGAATTATTATTGAAAATCACGCAGACTTCCGAAACGTCGCTCGATAATTGTTTGACTAACCGTGCTAAATCCGTCAATTCTTGATCACTGTAACGATAAAGGGTGCGGGTCTTTCGCCAGTTTTTGCCCTGGTGAAACCAGCCGTAGCTGTTGCGGCCGTGCAAGCGCAACACCACCAACCGGTGATTAGTGATCGTCGGCACGAACGGCACCCCGTCATTTGCGTTGTGGGGTTCGTCAACGATGGCTTCGGTCATCCGCAGCCGCGCCAGTCGTTTAGCCACCCCGGTCGCGATCTGCCGGTTTCGGTACCAGCTAGGGTTCCGAAATTCGACCGTGATCGGCAGCTTCGGCATTAAATCCCGAACTTTTTTCAGGTAATTAACGTTCTGGGGATTACGCTGAAAGTACGGCGGAAACTGAAACAAAATGGTTTTCAACTGGTGCTTAGCCACCAGCGGCTGAATCGCGGCTTTGAACCATTGAAACGCTAAATGCCGCTGGTCGGCCGGTGCTGGATCGTGGTAATCATGTTTGGTCATCAGCCGGTTCGCCTTTAAAATAAACTGGAATTGAGCCGGAACCTGTTCCTGCCACTTTTGAACTGTCGTGGCGTGCGGAACGTGATAAAACGGCATGTCAACTTCGACCGCCGGTAAATAAGCCGCATATTGGGTCAGCGTTGCTTGACTAGCCATGTTCTTCGGGTCATTGGTAAACAGCGGATGACCGGTCCAGGTCGTCAAACTTAGCGTGATCATTAAACTTTCAATTCCTTAAAGAAGTTCACCGCGTCAGTCTGAATCATCGTTAACGGGACTCCTAAGTTCAGCTTTTCCTGATTGATGGCAATCACCGGAACCCCCGGCTTGTGGTACTGAAGTAATCCAGCGAACGGGTAAACCCGCATCGAAGTCCCGACGATCACCACTAAATCACTGTCTTCCATCATCTGAACGCTACGGATAATGTTACTCTGTTTTAAACCTTCGTCGTACAAAACAATGCCAGGCCGCAGCGTTCCGCCGTCAGTCTTGTGAATTGGGCTCTTCAAATATTCGTGCCAGTCAACCGACTTACCACACTTTTCACAATAAACGTGGTACAAATTGCCGTGAAATTCAACCAAATTTTTGGCGTGGGCTTCCCGATACAAATTATCGACGTTTTGGGTCACGATGCTAGCCCGACCCTCACGCGTCAGCTGCGCCTGTTTCAAATGAATTGCGTTCGGCTTCGCGTTCGGGTAGTACATGTTTTTCATTACGAACTTATAAAACGTCTTGGGTTCGTTGACCAAACAAGAGTGACTCAAAAAGTATTCGGCCGGTTTGCTGCTCTTGTCTTTGGTGTACAAACCGTTCTTGGAGCGGTAGTCCGGAATTCCGGACGGCGTCGAAACACCAGCTCCGGTTAAGAAAACGATGTGATGAGCTTGATCAAACATCTTTTGAATTTTAGCGTCCATGTGAAGGTCCTTTCGTTAACGAATGATAAACGGCATTTTTAGTTTCTTGAATAAATCATGAACCGATTTATGATTCAGTCGGTTCAAAAACTGGGCCGATTGATTCCGGTTGAACGGTCCCGGGATCACGAACGAATTCTGGTGGTCAACCTTGCTGAAACCTACGTAAGCCTGGCGACGATTCTTGGCGGTCCTCAATTCAGACCGGTAAATTGTGAACAGCTGACCCACCTGAAGCCTTAACTGATGCTCCGAAAAGACACTGGACAAGGTCGTGAACGCCAGATTCTGCAGCGGTGGCAGATTCCATCGCTTGAGCTGATCATCGTAGGCTTTAAATAATTTTACCACGTTTCGCCGCATCCCGAATGGTGAATCGGTCGGTTTAGCGGTGATGATCCGATACAATTTCCGGGCGCCCGCCATCGACTTCGGAAAATCACGATTAAGCCGGGACGCCACTTGTTTGAAATGTGAACCATAAAAAATCATGGCGTCAAGTAAAGTCGACAGCCGGACTTCCATTTCGTTATCCAGTTTGCCACTCGGTTCCGGATTAATGGTAGCGTAAATTCCCTTCAGATACATTTTTTCAATTTCAGGGGTAATTAGATGGTGTTTGCGCTGTTCAGCAACCACCACGAAATGGGCAACGATGTCATACAGTTCCATGCCCATGGCCTTCAGCTGCACGTCGAGCTGCGGACGACCGGTCGTCAACGAAAAATAGACCTGCGGAAAGCCGCGTAAGACCATTAATAAATGCAACAGTTCGTGAGTGGCGGTGTAATTAGGCGCCGTCAAATCGCGAATCTGAATCATAATGTTTTTACCGTCCTGAACCGTCTGGGCCTGGTCATGACGAACGTAACCGCTCTGCATGTGACCAACTAACTGAACGGTTACCTTACCCGGAAAGAAGCGGTTGACCACGTTAATTAAACTCTGGGTTTCAGCGTTTGGTTTTAATTCCATTCTTCACCTGCTTAATGTTTTCTAATTCTCGTTAAAATTAACTTTGCTGATCTTAAACTGGGGTGGCGGTTCCCGCGAAGCTGTTTTACGACCTGCGCAACTTCCCGCGGTTGAGCTCCAGCGCTCATCGCTAGTGATCGCATCTGAAGTGCCATGTGGCCCCGCTGGATTCCGTCGGTCGTGATGGCCCGCAGCGCTGCCAAGTTCTGGGCGAGCCCCAACGCCGCCGTTAGTTTCATTAAATCACGAGCCGAATGAACCTGGGCAATCTGCTGATTAACTTTCGGTAACCGCATTGAACTGGTGGCACCACCCACGAAGCCTAGTGCGAGCGGCAAAGTCATCTCACCCACCAAACCGTGAGGAGCTAACCGCCACTGACTCAAGCCGCGGTACCGACCGCGCCGAGCAGCGTAAACATTGGCACCGCTTTCAACCGCTCGCCAATCGTTGCCCATCGCAATCACTACGGCATCGACTCCGTTCATAATTCCTTTATTATGAGTAGCGGCCCGGTACGGATCGATTTGCGCAATTTTTGACGCTAACGCGATTCGCTTGGCAACTAATTTGCCGGGCATCTTACCAACGGGCAACCGATCAAAATTAACGAAGCCCTTAACCTTTGCCAAACTGTGACTGGCGTAATTCGACAGGATACTCATCAACGGCTGGCGACCAAAGCGGCGTTTAATCAGGTTAGCCACCGCTTCAAGCATCGAATTAATCACGTTGGCGCCCATCGCTTCGCTGACGTCGGCAAACAAATCCAAAGAACACCACTCACCAAATAAATGACGAAGCCGGAAATTGCGGGCACCGCCACCGTAACCAACGATCGTGGGGTGTGCTTGATCGGCAATTTTCAGTAATGACTTTTGGTGAACCATCAGCCAGCGGTGAAAACGCTCGAATGATTTAATTTTCAAAATAATCTGACCAGTCAGTAATCGATCCAAGACTTTAGCTTTGATTCCAGAACCGCCGCTCAGCATTTGAGCGCCGTTACTGGCTGCGGCAATCACCGACGGCTCTTCGGTTACCATCGGGACCAGGTGAAACTGATCGTTAATTTTAAGGCCGACCGCAATCCCTTCCGGCAAACGATAGTCAGTTAAATAATTCTCGATTAACGTTTGCAGGCGTGGATTAAAGCCATCCCGTAATTCGGCAACCTGATCGGTAGTTAAATGACTAAACTTACGAATTATCCGAAGCCGTTCCCGATAAGAACGACGGTAAAAATGAGCAAATTTTCGCATTAAATTCCAGCTTAATCTAATTGCACCGAACGTGCATCGCCATTCCCATGCCACCGCCAATGCAAAGTGCTGCTAAGCCATCGTGCTTGTGAAGGCGGCGCAAATTATGAATCAGAGTCACCACGATCCGGGCTCCCGAATCACCGAGCGGATGACCCAGCGCAATCGCGCCACCGGTAACGTTCAACTTAGCTTTAGGAATTTTCAAGTCACGCGCTACCGCAACGGTCTGAGCCGCAAACGCTTCGTTGATTTCGACCAAGTCAATTTGGTTCATGCCGATCTTTTCTTTTCGAAATAATTTTTTAACGGCGTAATCGGGAGCGTAACCCATTAACCGAGGTGAACAACCGGCTTCGGCATAACCCACAATCTTAGCCAGCGGTTTAATGCCAAGTCGATCGGCAGTTTGCTGTAAAGTCAGCACCAGGGCACTCGCCCCGTCACTTAGCCCGGAAGCGTTTCCAGCGGTCACGGTGCCGTTTTTCTTAAAGACCGGTGGCAACTTGGCCATTTGGTTCAAATCAGTCTTGCGACGAATGCATTCATCTCGACTAACCAAACGTTGACCAGTATCAACGGGAACCACCTCGGAATCAAAATCATGGCGATCCCAAGCCGCGGTAGCTTTACGTTGCGAAGCCAGTGCGAACCGGTCCTGGGCTGCTCGACCGACGTGGTACTTAGCAGCGACCGTTTCGGCAGTTAATCCCATTGGTTTACGGGTAAAAGCATCCAGTAAAGCATCCCGCTCCAAATCATCGACCAACGTCACGTTGCCCAGACGATGCCGCGAATTTCGCACCTTCATGTTAAGAAACGGCGCGTTGCTCATGCTTTCGGTGCCACCAACTAAAGCAACCTGAGCGTCATGCAGCAAAATTGACGCCTGGCCATCACGAATTGCCTTCATTCCGGACCCGCAAACCTGGTTAACGGTATTCGCGGTACTCGTGTCAGCCATTCCTGCCGTCAGCGCAATTTGACGAGCTGGATTCTGACCCAAGCCAGCTGATAAGACGTTGCCAAAAATGGCCTGGTCAATCTGACTAGGCTTGACGCGACTATCCTTAATTGCACCTTTAGCGGCAACGGTTCCCAATTGAACGGCTGATAAACCACTTAACGACCGACCAAATTTACCAATCGGGGTCCGCTTCGCGCCAATAATTACGACTTTTGACATTTACTTGCGCTCCCTTCGTTGATAAACCCGTCGATAATTTTTAACGCCGCCAAAGACGAATTGAGCCGGATCCCGATTAATAGGTAAAATTACGTTATTTTTATCGACCGGCAACCAACTTCGATAAATCCGTTCGTAATCCTGAATCGAAATCCGTTGACGATGATTCAACATTGCGGCGATCCGATGCTTTCGGGCAGAATTGCGGAAACCATGCTGCAAAATTCCCGAGTAGAATTCACCCTGAGCTCCGGAACCGTAGCTGAAGAAACCAATTCGGTCCCCCGGCCTTAAGTCGCCCGAACGATCGATTAGCGATTCAAAGCTCAAGTATAAAGAACCGGTATACAGGTTACCGACCATTCGGCAATTTGCGGCACTAGCGTGAAATTCGTTCAGTAACGTCTGCCGCTGGGCTGAACTTGCTTTGGGTAAAACCGTTCGTAAACCCTTTAGGCCCATTTTTGAATAAGGCAAATGAAAAATAATTGCCTTGAAATCAGCTAACCTTAAACCAGTCTTTTTCAAATAACTAGCAAAAGTTTTTTTAAAGAAATTAACGTAGATGTCGTTAGAATAATGGCCATCAACCAGTGCGTTGGTCTTACCCAGCGGTCGCCAAAAATCCATGATGTCTTTGGAATAAAAAGCACTCGGCCCGTTTAGGGTGATAATCCGCGGGTGAGCGCTCACGACCATTGCGACTGCACCGCCGCCCTGGGTCACTTCACCTGGCGTCTTCAAGCCGTACCTTGCGATGTCGGAACCGATTACTAACGCTTCGCGCTCAGGATGATTATTCAGATAATCAACGGCAATTTGCAGCCCAGCCGTAGCGCCGTAACAAGCCTGTTTCACTTCAAAAGCTCGGGCGTGATTGCTCAAGCGAAGCAAATGCTGTAAATAAATTGCGGCGGATTTTGAATTATCAACCCCGTTTTCGGTCCCGAAAACAATTAGGTCAATCTTCTGCCGATCAGCCGAGCTCAAAATTGGTTCAGCCGCGTTAGCCGCCAAAGTCACCGCATCCTGGGTGTTCGGAATTACGGCCTGACGCGATTGGCCAATTCCGATCAGGTACTTGTTCGGATCTTCATCCCGAGCGTGAGCCAAATCGACCATGTCAATGTATTGAGGGGTCGTATAAAAATTAATTTTGTTAATCCCAATTTTCAAATTATTAGTCATGATTAGCTTCCGTTTCCTGTTCAATCAAGCCCTGGCGAACTCCGCAACTTGAAAATCGGCACCGGTCAGAATCGAGCCGGTTTAAGATCACCGTCAACGGCAGCAACCCACCGAGGATTACGTCGGCCCGGTTAGTTTCTAAACCAGGGACTCGTTTGCGCTGGGTCAGATTCAGACTAAGCAGCCAGCAATAATCATCCAGGACCCGACGCCGATTAAGCAAACTGCCGGAAAGTTGGTCAAGTTGAACGTGGTGGCGATGAGCGTCAATTCGGACTAATGCTCGGTGCGCACCGCCCAACAGCACTAACGGAACATGTCGGAAATTATTAAGCCACTTAATTTGACGTAAACGAGTCAGGAAATAGTCCTGAGCCGCCGCTAAATCAGCACCGGACACCAAATTATTTAAGTGAAAGCGTTCGGTTAAGCTGACCGCGCCGCAATTTAAACTAATCAGATTTCGTTGATCGTGATCAACCCCGACTAGCTCAATGCTGCCACCGCCACAATCCATAACCAGATACTTGGGCGCCGAAATTCGTTTTTTTAAGCCTAAATAATCATAATTAGCTTCCTGAACGCCAGAAAGAACTTTGACCTGAATTCCGGTCTGACGAGTGATCTTGGTTAAAAATTCACGACGGTTCCGGGCTTCGCGAACGGCCGCCGTGGCAACCGCAATGACTTTGGTTTGAGGATATTTGGTATAAACCCGCTTGAAAGTGCTGAGGGCGTGAAGTGCCTTTTGAACGATCCCGGGCTGAATGATCTTTTCGGGACCCATCCCATGTGAAAGGCGACAGGCGTTCCTTAAATACTTAACTTCATGAACGCCACCAGCGGGTCGAATTTGATTAACGGTCATCCGGAGTGAATTCGAACCTAAATTAATGAGAACTAAATTTTTCATTTAACTTTCCACATTTAATTAATAATCAAAACTAATTTCTTCACAAATCTATTTTATCATTAATTAACGTTAAGAAAACTAAATTAATTCGTCAAAAAACACGATTACCTAAAATTAGCGTTTCGGTTGTGTCCGAAACTCACGATTAACTATAATGGAATCACAAGTTACAAAAAGGGGCCAGAATTAATTTGAATTCAGATGAATACCGAAAAGAACAGCACCGGGTTAATTTCGTAATTAAAAAAATCAAGCAAAAAATTGGGAACACCAATGCCGAATATCAACGGGCTCACAATTCAACCCGCCAGGTTCAAAAGAACTACGGTAACGACACTTCCGTTAATTATTTTGAAGTCGACGACCGAAACGAAACGATGGCTGAACTTCAGCAGCAGCGCTGGATGGTCAGTGAAGACATGCGAGTTGAGCGGGTCGTTAAACACCACTTAGACACCCTCAAACAACTAAAGGGCTCGCCATATTTTGGTCGAATCGACATTAAATCGCCGGGAATTGACCACGTAATTCATTTGTATATCGGGACCGCTTCGTGCGTTGACGAAAATGAACACTTTCTGGTCTTCGACTGGCGATCCCCCATCGCTAGCGTCTACTATAACGGGACCCTAGGGCCGGTCAAATACCGAACTCCCGCGGGAAAACAAACCACTAATTTAAAAAAGAAGCGTCAATTTTTAATCAAAAATGGTCACATCAACAACATGTTCGATACTAACGAAACGGTCGGTGATGAAATGCTACAACACGTCCTGGGGCAAAAAAACGACCGGGTCATGCACAACATCGTTGCCACGATCCAGCACAATCAAAATGATATTATTCGGGATACCCAAAGCAACCTGTTGGTAGTTCAAGGGGTGGCCGGATCTGGCAAGACTTCGGCAATCCTGCAACGAATTGCCTTTCTGCTGTATCACAGCCGAAAATCACTGGACGTCAGTCAAATTCTGCTGTTTTCACCGAACCGACTATTCAGTCACTACATTTCAGAAGTTCTCCCCAGTCTAGGCGAACACAACATGCGACAGGTCACGTTAGCCGATTTCCTTGCCAAGCGGTTCGAAGGCCTAAACGTTCAAACTATTTTCGAAAGGTACGAAGCTGAAAAGAAACTAACGCCTAGTCAAATTAGGATCCGAAAGTTTAAGAGTAGCGGTAAGTTCATGAAGTTAATCCGGAAATACTGCCAACACCTTGAACCGCAGCAATTTGCTTTTAATTCAATTTTGTTCAACGGACGACGGTTCTTCGGTGCCGAAACCATTAAAACAATTTACGCCAGCCAGCCCGAATTAATGAAGGCTGGTGACAAATTGCTAAACGTCAAAAACGATCTAATCAAAATGCTGAAGAACCGGCTCGATGCCGAAGCCGAACAGCCTTGGGTTCAACGCCGGGTCGATAATTTGAGCAGTCACGAATATAACGAGCTGTTTACCGATTCAGAAGCTAAAAAATTACGTTCGGCATCCCAAGAACGACATTACATTGCTTACCGAATTGCTAAGCAAAAATTGGCGAGGGTCTACAACGCCATTTTTAACGATGATTTCTTCGACCCGTACATTCAGTACCGGCAGTTTTTGAAACAAGTTCCGTTGCCAAGGACCATCTCCAAAACCGATTGGCAAAAGTCAATTCATAATTTCGCCCACCAGCTGGAATTTCACCAATTAACGTTGGATAACGCCACCCCGTTGCTATATCTGCGGGACTTGATTACCGGAAACGGCAGAAATCACGAAATCAAATATTTGTTTGTTGACGAAATGCAGGATTACTCAATTGCGCAACTGGTCTACCTCAAGCATGCTTTTCCGAAGGCTAAATTCAACTTGATCGGTGATAGTGAACAGGCGCTTTTCAAGAGCGTTCAGTCGCCGCAAGTTTTGCTAAGAAAATTAAATCAAGCGCTAGCGGTCCCTAATTCGAGATTAATTAAGTTGAACCGTTCCTATCGTTCAACTTATCAAATTACTAATTTTGCGAAGTCGTTATTACCGAACGGCGAAAAGATCAAGGCGTTTCACCGTTCCGGGGATTTACCGCAAATTATTATTCGTTACGATTGGCGATCGGCGATTAAGGCCGTCCAAATTGTGATTAAGCAACAATCCAATCGGAACAATACCGTCGCAATCCTGACCAAGCACCTCAGTGAAGCTAAACAGATTTATGAAGAATTAAATTTCAGCGGCAAAGTTACCTTGATGTCTAATTCAGACCGCTCTTTGCCTAAAGGAGTGATTATCATGCCGATTTACTTAGCAAAGGGTCTCGAATTTGATTCAGTCATTGCCTGGAACGTTTCCCAGCAAAACTACGATCGTCGGGATTTATTAGGAACTCTATACACAATCGCCACTCGGGCAATGCATCATCTAATCTTGATCAGTATCGGTCCTGTCTCAAAATTAATTACCAAATCAAACGTATCACCGAATGAATTCACAATTAATCATCAGTTTAAAAAAACTAGCCATTCGCAAAATGACTAGTTACAATCAAAAGCCGTTTCCGGGATTTGAACCCGGGACCTTTTCCTTACCATGGAAACGCTCTACCTTCTGAGCTAAAACGGCAAAATTCAAATTTGAGATAAACAAAAAAGCCTCTGAAATTAATCAGAGACTTTTCTATTATGTTCGCGTGGCAACGTCCTATCCTCGCAGTGGGCGATC
>CAKQCC010000015.1 GCA_934216625.1 uncultured Lactobacillaceae bacterium | reverse complement strand
GCCCGATATAGCTTTAAGATCGGTCCGATGACCCCTAATTTTAAAGGCAAAAGAAGTCCGATTGAAAAGCAAGGCATTAAGCAAATTTGGCGAAAAGGAATTCCAAGCGCCATTATCGGTAACTGGAGCAACCGCAAGTCTGGTAACCATCGCGTTAACTTTGTAGCTACTAAACGTAACGGTGGCGAAGTGTCACTTGACACTAAATTCACTTCCAACGGAATCAGTATTAATCCTCGCTACTCATTAATTGGTCATCATACTTACGCCGTTAAGCAAGGAAACGGCATGACTTATTTAGTTAAGAAAGTCAATCATCACAAAATCATCGTCAGCTCAAAATTAGCTGGCAGCCGAAATTATATCAAGCCAGAAATTTTTTACAAATAATTTAATTTAAATTGAGTCAAAAATGCGTCATCAACCAAAAAGATGACGCATTTTTCATTTTTAAATTAGCATTTTTTCTTTAAACTTCGTGCTTTTTTTTAATTTCTAAGGGGTTTATAATAATTTGGTAGAGAAAGAATGCGCTTTCATAACGTTAGCGTAAGTTTTGAAGGAGTGACGAAATTGGCAACCGAAAAAAGAGCTTTAATTATGCTTTTTGGTGCGACCGGTGATTTAGCTAACCGTAAGCTATACCCGGCAATTTTTAATTTATACAAAAAAGGTAGCCTCAGAAAGCATTTTGCGTTAATTGGGACTGGTCGTCACAAGTGGAATGACGCCAAATTACGCGAAGTCGTAACCGATGATTTAAAATCCGCAAATAACGATCCGGAACAGGTCAAAAAATTCGTTAGTCATTTTTACTATCAGATTCATGACGTTACGAATCCAAAACATTACGTCGTTTTAAAGAATTTGGCTGATAAATTGGACCAGAAATACCAGTTGCAAGGTAACCGGCTTTACTACATCTCATTAGCACCACGGTTTTTCGGAACGGTGTCCAAAAACCTGCGTGAACAGCACGTTTTAAGCGACAACGGTTTCAACCGGTTAATGATCGAAAAACCGTTTGGTCATGATTATCCATCGGCTAAACAATTAAATGATTCATTGACCGCAACTTTTAAGAAAGATCAAGTCTTCCGAATTGACCATTATCTAGGTAAAGAACTCGTTCAAAACATTGCGGCACTGCGGTTCGCCAACCCGTTGTTTGAAAACATCTGGAACCACAATTATATCGACAACGTCCAAATCACTTTAGCCGAAAAGCTCGGCGTTGAAAAGCGGGCTGGTTACTATGACGGCTCCGGTGCTTTGCGTGATATGGTTCAAAATCACATCATGCAAGTCTTGGGCGTGATTGCCATGGAACCGCCGAAGGAATACAACGATGCTGAAATTCACGCTGCCAAAGCGAAAGCATTAAATAGCGTCCAAATCTATGACGACGCCGGCGTCGCCAAAAACTTTATCCGTGGCCAATACGGCGCGGGTGCAAATGGTCAACACCAATACCGCGACGAAGACGGCGTACCAAGTAATTCGAATACCGAAACTTACGTGGCCGGAAAGATTAATGTTCAGACGCCACGCTGGTCCGGAGTCCCGTTCTACGTTCGCACCGGTAAGATGTTGAAAGCGAAGGAAACCCGAGTCGACATCGTTTTTAAACCAGCCAAGAACATCTTCGGCAGCGACAATCAAATTCAGCCTGACGTATTAACCATTCATATCGAACCCGAATCCGGTTTTAAATTTACGTTCAACCGGAAACAAATCGGCCACGGCTTCAAGATTACCCCGGCCGTTTTGAGTGATATGGAATCCAAAGCTGAAATTGATAAAACTCCGCAGCCGTACGAACGTTTGATCAACGACGCTTTAGCCGGTGATCTATCTAACTTCGCGGGCTGGAGTGAAATTGGCCACGACTGGAAATTCGTTGACCCGATCGAAAAACATTGGCACGCTAACCAGCCTGATTTTCCAAACTACACGCCAGGAACCATGGGCCCGAAAGCTGCTGATGAACTACTCAAGCGCTCCGGTCGGCACTGGATTTACCCAGAAAGATAAAAAATTAGATGTCTGATATTAAAGCTGACGTTGGTGTAATCGGCATGGCGGTAATGGGCAAAAATCTAGCCCTAAACATTGAACATCACGGTTATACAGTAGGTGTTTGGAACCGAACCGGTTCAAAGACCAAATCATTCGTCAAGAACCACGCTGACAAGAACTTGGTTCCCAGTTATGATCTAAGAAATTTTATTAATTCGCTAAAAAAGCCCCGTCGAATCATCATGATGATTAAATCCGGCCAGCCGATTGATAAAGTAATCAATCAGCTAACCCCGATGCTAGATCGCGGTGACGTTTTAATTGACGGTGGTAACACCAACTTTCACGCCACGATGCGCAGAAACGCTAAATTAGCTCAGTCCGGAATTAACTTCATCGGGATGGGCGTTTCCGGTGGTGAACTCGGTGCTTTGCACGGTCCATCCCTGATGCCTGGCGGTCAAAAACGGGCTTATCAGATCATGGCGCCCATTTTTGACAAAATCGCCGCTAAGACTAAGGACGGTCAGCCGTGCGTAACCTACGTGGGCCCCAACGGAGCTGGCCACTACGTCAAAATGATCCACAACGGGATCGAGTACGGCGATGAAGAGCTGATTGACGAAACTTATAATTTACTAAGAAATTTGGTTGGGATTAAAATTGACAAGTTAGCCAAGATTTTCGCCAAGTGGAACCGCGGTGAGCTCAATAGTTACTTAGTTCACATTACCGCCGACATCCTAAGCCGGAAAGACGATTTAGGTTCCGATGAATCAAAACCCATCATTGACATGATTTTAGATAAAGTTCAGCATCAAGGCCCCGGAAAATGGAGTTCCGAAGACGCCATGGAACTCGGCGCCCCGCAATCCTTGATTACCGAAGCGGTTTACGCCCGTTTTATCTCGACGTTAAAAGACGAACGAATGCGGGCTGCCCAGGAATTAACGGGACCTCGCCGTCCATCAATCAAGGTTAATCCTCATCTTATTGAACAGGTCCGGCAAGCACTCTACTTTGGCAAAATCATTAGTTACACGCAGGGATTTGCGCAGCTGAAAATGGCGTCCGCCAAATACCAATGGCATTTAAGATACGGTCAGTTGGCACAAATCTGGCGAGCCGGCTGCATCATCAGGGCCAAATTTTTGCAAAACATTACCGACGCGTTTCATAAGAATCCTAAGTTAGATAACTTATTGCTGGATCCTTATTTTGCCGACGTTACTAAAAAATACCAAGATTCGGCGCGAAATGTCGTGTCGTTAGCCATCAAAGGCGGAATCCCGGTGCCGTGCCTGTCAACCGCTATTTCGTATTATGACGCTTACCGAACCAAAGTGTTGCCGACCAACCTCTTGCAGGCTCAACGTGACTATTTCGGGGCTCATACTTATCAACGAATCGACCGGCCGGGAATTTTTCATTATACTTGGTATCGAGAACAGTAAATTTAGGTTAAGGATAATCAAAATAAGTGATATTATATAAAAGGAAAGGAGTTCATTTATAATGAAACAAGCAAATATTGGAGTCATTGGTGTCGCACCAATGGGCAGTAACCTGGCTTTAAACATTGAAAGCCGTGGCTACACCGTTGCTGTATGGAACCGAACTGGCTCTAAAACGAAGCGATTTGTTCAACGCAATTCTGGCAAGAATTTAATCGCAACTTATTCTTTAGAAGACTTAGTTAAGGCTATTAAGAAGCCTCGGAATATTGTTATGATGATTAAGGCTGGAAAACCAACTGACATCGTTATTAATAAATTAATTCCGTTATTAGACAAGGGTGATACCTTAGTCGACGGTGGTAACACTCCGTTCAAGGACACCATTGCCCGAAACAAGAAATTAGATAAATCCGGCATTAACTTCATCGGCATGGGAGTATCCGGTGGTACTTCCGGTGCTCGTTTCGGCCCTGCTTTAATGCCAGGTGGTCAAAAGAGTGCTTACGAAAACATCAAGCCGATTTTAGACAAGATTGCCGCTAAGACTCCGGATGGCCGACCAACCGAAATCTATTGTGGACCAAACGGTGCTGGTCACTACGTTAAGATGGTTCATAACGGAATCGAATACGCTGATGAAGAATTAATCGGTGAAACTTACACGATCTTACGGCACTTAGTTGGTTTAAGCGTCGACAAGATCGCCAGTATTTTCAAGAAATGGAATCAGGGTGAATTAGACAGTTACCTGATCGACATTTTCGCGAACTTACTGGCCAAGAAAGATAAGAACGGCAAACCGGTAATCGACATCATTTTGGACGAAGCCGAAAACAAAGGAACCGGAAAATGGAGTAGTCAGGATGCCTTAAACTTAGGTGTTCCGCAGTCCATCATCACCGAAGCCGTTTATTCCCGGTTCGTATCAATGCTTAAACATGAACGTGCCGATGCCGCTAAAGTTTTGAACGGCCCCGACGCGAGTGAAAAAGTTAAGCCGAGTGATGACGTAATCGAAGAAGCCCGAAAGGCTTTGTACTTCGGCAAAGTCATCAGTTATGCCCAAGGTTTCGAACAGTTACGGTTTGCTTCTAAGCATTACAACTGGAATTACCATTACAACGAAATTGCGGTTGATTGGGAAGCCGGTTGCATTATCCGTGCTAAGTTATTACAGAACATTGAAGCAGCCTTCAAGAAGAACCCGCAGTTACCAAACTTATTAGAAGATTCTTACTTCGCTGGCGTTGCCAACAAGTACCAGGATGCTGCTCGTGACATTGCTGCCTTAGCAATGAAGAACGGAGTTGCGATTCCGTGCTTCAGTTCCGCCGTTTCCTACTTCGATGCTTACCGTAATCCAGTTAGTCCAAATTCAGCCTGCATTCAGATGATGCGAGACACCTTTGGTGATCATGGAGTCTTCTTCCGTGATAATATCGACCGAACCGGAACTCGGTTACACTTATCAGATTTAGAAAACAGCAATAAGTAATTTAATTAATTAAATTTAATAAAATAAAAGCCGGCTTTTTGAGCCGGTTTTATTTTTGGCCTGTAAAAAAAAGACTAAAAGGCCAGTTGGATTCTTGAATCCAGCTGGTTTTTTAGTTTAATTATCAGATTGTTCGTTCGGTTTCATCCGATTTGAATCGGTATCATTATCGTCAAGTTCCGGAGCGTCAGTCTTGTACAAATCAACGGTTGAATGATGCCGTTTATCATACAAGCTTCGTGACTTTCGGCCGAACTTCTTTTCTAATTTTTCGGCCTTTAGCAAACCGTGGTCATAGTTATAGTGGTTCGGGTCAACCGGATCAAAATCAAACGGGTGGTAAAAGCGTAACAAGTTTTGTTCATTCAATTCGTCAGATAGTGATAATTCAAGGTCAACTTTGGCTTGAATCCGGGCAAATTTTTGCAGCAATCTACCATGGGGATGAACTTCAGCACCGGTCTTGTTTCGATATACGGTTCCCCCAACCGAAGTGTATTTCGGGGTTACCCAATCCCGGTTGCGGAACGGCACGACTTGGTCATGGTGCTTGGCAAAAAGATCGGTCCCGAACTGAACGTACGGTTTAGTGCTAATTCCTAATAAATGCATGATTGTCGGCAAGACGTCGATTTCACCACCGTAAGTGTGGTCGACATGGCCGTTGTTAATCCCCTGCATGTTAATCATGAACGGCACCCGCTGGACCTTAGCGTTATCGAAACCGTTCCATTTATCGGCACTAACTCCTAACACTTTAGCCAAATCAGGGTTCTCGGAATTAGAAATTCCGTAGTGATCACCGTAAAGCACGATCATTGAATTTTTGAGTAATCCCGAAGCCCTTAAGTAGTGATAAAATTCACGAACGGATTCATCTAAATAATGGGCGGTTCGAAAGTAGTTATTGACGACGTTATCGTCAGTGTCAGGCCCTTTAAAGTCTGAATCTTCGGAATCTAAAGTGTACGGAAAATGATTGGTGACCGTGATGTATTTGACGTAAAACGGTTGCTGAAGGTGCTGCAAGTAACGGACTGAGTCGTGGAACAGTAGTTTATCCTTTAATCCGTAGCCGGTTGAACGATCACCGGACGTGTTGTAATAGCTGGCGTCAAAGAAGTATTGGTAACCCATGTTTTTATAAGTGTTATTCCGGTTCCAGAAACTAGCCACGTTACCGTGGAAAACTGCGCTGGTGTAATGCCGGCGCTGCCACAGAATTGCCGGTGCGGCCTGGAAAGTGTTGTCGCTGCCGAGCTGCGCAAACAACGAGCCCTGCGGAAGTCCGTAGGTACTGGTTTCTAACATGTTTTCGGCGTCCGAAGTCTTACCTTGACCGACTTGATGAAAGAAATTATCAAACGAATAGGTCTGGTGACTATGATAAAGCTTGTTCAGGAACGGGGTCACCGGTTTCCCGTTGATTTTTTTATCAATTAGAAACTGCTGAAAACTTTCGAGGTGAATAATAATGACGTTCTTGCCCCGGGCCATCCCGTACATCTGTGGATTCGGTGCCGCATAATGTTTTCGAGTAAAATCAGTTACGCTCTTTAATTGCGATTTAGTGGCGTCTTCTCGCATATCACGATTGTGCTGGGACTTTAATCCGTCGTAAGCGGTAAAGGCATCCAAGCCCAGGTATTTAACGATGTAGGTCCGGTCAAAAGTCCTGGTGATTAGTTGCGGTCGAGCCGCTTCACCCATTAACAGGTTGGCCGCAAAGATTAAGCAAGCCACGGAAGTGATCGCAAAGCTTTTTTTGACGCCGACGGGATGATGATCAATCTTAATGACCCGAAAAATCATCAGAATTAAAACTAAGATTAGATCGGCCCAATAAATAACATCGTGAGGTGACGTCAGCGCCATTGAACTTCCGCTTAATCCCTGGTTGACTTTTGAATATCCGGTCATGGTGTTGACCGTCATGAAATCGGTAAATTCACGGAAGTAAATCACGTTCAGATAAAGTAAAACCGTGTTCAGAATATCAATGATGAAGATTAGCGGGTAAAAAAACCGTGATTTCTTAAAATAAAGGGCTAACCCAAAAAGAAAAACCGTTGTGGCAACCGGATTAATTAAGGCCACCAAATATTCAAAGGAATTCGCTAAGCCAAGTTGAAAGTCAGTAAAGTAGGCATAAATCGTTTTAGCCCAAAACAAAAAGACTAAAAGCCAAAAGAAGCCCATTCGTGAGCTAATTTGTTTTAAGAAACGTTTCACAATGCCCAAATTAAAATTCCCCACTTTCAACTTACCTTAATCTTAACAGACTGGGCGCTTAACTTCATCAAATTAATTCTATGATCTAAATCGGCATTAAGATTTAAAAACCAGGTCAAATGATTTATTATGAAAGTAATCAATTCTTAATTACCAATAACTTATGGAGTGAAGTATCGATGACGTTGACGAATCCAATTCTAAATTGTGATCTGACTGTTGAGGCCCCAAACGGAGCTGAAATTCATTTTACCGTAAATCAGCTTCGGCAGATCCTGGATTCGTTGACCGATAACACCAAGGTCGTTAATCGTTCGGGTGTCCTCATCATGACCCAATTGATGTCTTACAAATCAATCAAGATTCACGATTTAAAATGCATCATTTACCGAACATTAGAGCAACTCAGTTACACGCGAATTGCCCATCAATATTACGAGAAACAATTAGCTTAATTATTTTTAAAGCAGGTGATCTAAATGAGCAAAAAATTTAATTTATACATTGTCCGGCACGGACAGACTTATTTTAATATTTACAATAAACTGCAAGGCTGGGCTAATTCACCATTGACTCAAAAAGGCATTGACGGTGCTAAAGTGACCGCTAAAAAATTAGCCAACGTTAAATTTGCGGCCGCCTATTGCAGTGACACCACCAGGGCTGAATTAACTCTGAAAATCATTCTAGCTGCCAACCGAGTTTCGAACGTCAAACCGGTTAGTTCCAAGCTCTTTCGGGAAGAATTTTATGGCTACTACGAAGGCGGCGACGTGAACAATACTTGGTATTTAGCGGGCGCTCCGCACGGTTTACCGACTTTTAAGGACATTGTTCAAAAGTATTCAATCGGTAAAGCAAAGGACTTCTTAAAGGAAGCGGACCCGTTCCACCAAGCCGAAAACAACCATGAATACTGGCAACGCTGGCACAAGGCTTTTCAGTTAATCCGGAACAACCCGAAAGTTCAAGACGGTGATAACGTCCTGCTAATCAGTCACGGCAACAGCGTCTTGAGTATGGTTGAACGATTTGGCAACGGCAAATATGACGTCACTAAACGCCCGGCTAACGGAAGCTTAACTAAACTGGAAGTCACCGATAACGGTGCTAAAGTCACTGGTTACAACATTAAGTAACTAATCACCAAATTAGTAAACTAAAAACAGCCTGTGAACTAAATTCACGGGCTGTTTTTAATTATGTAAATTCAATTAATAAGTTAATGGTGCGTCCTTAATTATTTGAGCGCAGCCAACTAAGTGCCACCACGGTGCCAAAACGTTTTCGATTACGACCCCGCGGTTTTGGGCGTCAATCATTTTACCGTTTCCGATGTACATGCCAACGTGACTGATGTCATTTTTAGATAAACCAAAGAAAACTAAATTACCGGCTTTAATGTTTTGATACGGAACGTGACGTTCATTATCATATTGAGCTTGGGCAGTTCTCGGAATGGTAATGTTTTTAGCTCTTCGGTATAAATACTGAGTGTAACCCGAGCAATCAAATTCGTTGTCACCGCTCGCCCCATACATATACGGATCGCTAAGTTTAGATTGCGCGAGCTGATAAATCTGGCTGTGGTTAAATCGCCATTGAGACCTAGACTGAATCGGCATTGAAGTTAGCTGGTTCTGATTCTGAGGATTTTGAACGCTAGAATCGTTGACTTGTCCAGGATTACTAACTGATTTAACTGCGCATTGCTTTGGCTTAGCTTGATAATTTTCTGGATCAGCCTGCTTTTTCTGTAAGAAACTCGGTTCCCTGATTTTCATAACCGGATTTTTCATCCAATTATAACTGTCGTTTCCAGCAACCTGATTACTGTTGGCGGAAGCACTGGCTCCAGCAGCCGTCAATAAACCAAGCGTTAACGTACCCGTCCAAATTTGTGTTAAACACTTCATACTTTAATTTCTTACCCTTTCAAGTTTTATTTTCGTAATTACCAAATTTATTGTAATTGATTTAAAGCCTACTTTTCAAATTCGGCTCCGTTGCAATTTCTGGGCTAATTTACCAGTCGCACTAGCCAAAAGCGGTAACACTAAATTAAAAATCACGATCGAGATTGTGGCAATTAACCCGATTCGAACGATCGGATAGTTGAATCCCCAAATTAAACCAACCACGGCAAAAAGCAGGATCCAAACCAAACTACTAACCATTTGACCGCACCGGGTCAAAATTAATCTAGGTTGCTGATGCTTCCGGCTAACTAAACTGAGCTGGATCAGCTCCCAAACCGCGACACTGATCACGATTCCGGTGCCACTTGCAACGGTCTGCCAGTTAAATTGACCCTGATTAACGGTAAATCGACTGATTAAATCCGTAATTTGAAGCCCCGCTAACGTACTTATAAGTAGACTGAGCAACCAGTAAAACGGTTGCAGAACTTTACGGCTGACTAACGCTAGGCTGAGCATAATTACGGCAGCGATCATTAATACCGCTTTGATGCTTCCGGTGTTAAAACGGTGCTGGATGACTGCATCCCGAACGGGCTCACCGGTCATCATAATTTGGGAATTGCTAAGTGGAGTTCCCCGTAATTGATCACGAACCACCGATTTTAATCGCTTAATTTGTTTAGCGTTATTTTGCAATTCGGGAGCTTGATTAAAGATGACCCTAAGTCTAGTAACGTTTCGGTTAGCGTTAGTAAAATTAACGAGATCCTGCTGGAAATCGGTATCGGCAATTTGATTACTGGTAATAAAGTAGGTTTTCGCAGCTTCAGAAGCCTGAAGTTCGCTCAAGTATTCATAAATTTCGTTTAGTTCTTGACCGGCAGATTCAGCTTGTTCGCTGGCCAGTTTAAGTTGGTGGTGAAGTTGCTTAAATTGTTGACGAAGTTGTTTTAAATTATTATCGGCCGCATTAGTTCCGGTATTAGCGGTTGCAACAGCTTGACTGAGGTTTTGCTCAAAGCCGTTGACTGCGCTTTGGTACTTAACTAGCTGGTGACTTACTTTCCCGTGAGAACGATTGGAACGAATTGACGGCTGATTCTTAAGCTGATCTTGGGTATCTTGAACGTGGGCAAGCTGACGACTAACGGCGTTAAGTCGGTTGGGATTGGCCCGCTTCTGGCCAGTTCGAACCTGCCGAGTAACTTTAGCGAGTTGATTTTGAGCTTGGTTTAAATTATCGTCAACTGCTAAAAGCTGGTGACGTAAATAATATTTGCGGTTAGGAATCCCGTTCGGCTGAGTTAACGAATAAACGGCGTTAACGCCCCGCGTCGACTGCAGCTTATTGGTCAAATCATCAAGGGGTTTAAGTTCCCGTTCATGATCAAAATGAGCCGAATTCTTTAAATCAATCGTTACCGGTTCGGCTTTACCTTCTGCGAAATGAGCCTTCATCTGATCAAAACCAGCTTGAGCCTGATTTTTGACACTTAAATCGTTAATCTGAGCAAAGTTAACGTTTGGACGGTAGGAATACGCAAACGGAACCACTAAGTAAGCAATCGCAATTAATCCCGCAATTGGCTGCCAAAGTGAAAACCGAGCGAGTCGATTCCATAACCAATGATGACCCGAAACCGAATGATAACGATTGGGCCACAGGAAAGTGTTTCCCAACCATGAAATCAAGGCAAAGTTAATGGTGAATGCCGCTAAAGTTACGACCGCAATGGTAATTCCGAAAACAGCAATCGGTTTAATCACCGCGTTATTAGTAATCGCGGCGATTCCGAAGGCCAGCGTTAAAGTAGTTCCGCTGATCAGAACCGGGGCCTTAATCTTCTTAATTGCCGCCACAGCTGCGTTGCTGGCGTTTCGGTAAATCGGTAATTTTTGAGCAACCGTTCGATAGATTAGGTTGTTCATTAACGTCCCGATAATAACGGTTATCACAAAAATCATCAGCGGCGTGAATTCAGATAAAGTTAATTGATTTTTAGTAGTTAGCCAGCAAACTAAGCCCATTGTTACAATTCCGGAAACGGCTAAAGTAATGATTGAAACCAGCGGCGCAATCAATGATTTGAAAATTAACCCGATGATTAGCCCCGACGCGATCAGACTAATCAAGGCGATCATTTTGGTCAGGTTAAAGATTCGGTAATCTTCAGCCATTTTTACAATTCGGGGACCGGTAACACTGGTTCGACAGCCTTTAACCTTGGCTTGTTTCAACAATCGGCTAAGATCTTTAGCGTAATTTTGGTGAACTACTAAGGCTCTAACAATTTCGGTTGAGCCGTCCTTCGATTTTAGCTCGTTACTGCCGTCTCGATCCGTATTAACGTCGGTCAGCGCGCTGATTCCGTCGGTTCTCTGATGAACTCTAAGCTGAGCGAGCTTATAATTGATCCGACGCTGAAATCGATCCGTAATTCGCCCGGAACGATTGTAAACTAAATCAACAACGTGTCCCGAGTCCATTCCCCGACCCCAGCGTTTTTGGATTCGGCGAACCCGGCTTTGATTAAGAGTATTGACTTGCGGTTGGTTAACAATTTGGTTGTTGAAGGCTGCAGAGTTATTCAAATTAGGGAGTTGGATAACGGCCCAACTAACGATTACAATCCAAACGATAATAATCAAAACTCGATTTAGCCCAGAATGCTTAAACATAAAGTTTTCTCCCTTATTAATTTAAATTAATTTTAACATAATGGTGATTCACTTTGGTCCAAATCGACGGAATTACCGAATTTATGATAAAATGATGATTGGAATTTAAAACGTAAAGGAACATTGATTTTGTCTGATCGAATTAATAATCAAAACCGAAATAAAATCATTATCTTCATTATTATAATCGTGCTAATCATCGGAATCGTCTTCGGGGTCCGTAAAGTCCACGATCATTTCAGCCACGAGGCAGCAATTCGTGAAGAAGAGAACGATCCGCAACTGCAGGCCGAACGTGAGCAGCAGACCCGCGAACGCCGATTTATGAAGACAATTTCCGGACCGGCGATCAGAGCTTACCGCAGGAATTATCAAGTCCTGCCCAGCGTAGTAATTGCCCAGGCAATTGTTGAATCGAATTGGGGAACTTCAAAGCTCTACCAAGTTGCGAATAACCCTTTTGGAATTAAAGGAAAATACCATGGTCATTCGGTATCATACGAAACTACCGAGTATGCTAACCACAGGAAAGCCACCATCTCGGCAGTTTTTCGGAAATATCCAAGCCTAGGGGCCGCCATCAACGATCATGACCAAGCATTAAGCCGCGGTTTCATTCACCGGAACCACGTAATGAGCTACATCACCGATGCTAAACTTTTGCAAAAGAATCACTACGCAACTGACCCTAATTACGCTAAGAAACTAATCAATATTATTCGACAGTATCATCTCGGTAAATACGATTTACAGGCCTTAAACGGTCGAACTTGAGATTAATATTGGAAAAGAAGTGATGAATTTGGTCCACTTACTAGCTAACTTATACGGTGGTTTCTTCAGCCTTCAAAATTGGGCTAACGTTTTTACCTCCGGTGGTGACTGGGTATTAATTGGCTCGCTAATCATTATGGAATGCCTGTTAAGCGTCGATAACGCGGTTGTGTTGGCAGCTCAAACCCAGATTTTACCCACCAGAAAAATGCAGAGGGATTCGTTATTTTACGGAATCTGGGGATCCTATTTATTTCGGTTTTTGGTAATCGGATTAGGGACCTACCTCATTCATTTCTGGCCAATCAAAATCATCGGCAGCGCCTACTTATTGTACTTAGTTTTCAACTTTTTTAAACCGAAGCCGAAAGCTCAGCAACGGCAGCGTCACCAAGCGAAAGCCCAAGGTGGCCGGAGCAACCGGAAATTATTTTGGAAGACGGTTGCTGAAATCGAGCTAATGGACATTATGTTTTCGGTTGACTCGATTTTAGCCGGGCTGGCGCTATCTAACAATCCAGTAATCGTCTTGCTGGGTGGCTGCATTGGCATCGCGATTATGAGGGGTGTCGCCGAAATCATCATGATGTTAATGAGAAAGATTCCAGAACTGCAGCCAATGGCCTACGTTTTGATTGCGATCATCGCCGTTAAACTATTGATTTCGATTCCTCAGATCAACATTGAAATTCCACCCGTGTGGTTTGGTCTGGTCGTTCTAACGTGTATTATTGTGACGATCATAATTCATTTTTATAAACGGCAAACTAAAAAATAGGGGTGAAGTTTTAATGACAATCGTAACTCGTGAAAATTTAAAAGCGGTGACCCAAAATCCAATCACGGTCGTTGATTTCTGGGCGCCGTGGTGTGGCCCGTGTAAAATGATGGCCCCCGTCATCAGAAAACTAGCGGTCCGGTTTAAGAACCAAATCAAGTTCGGTACGATGAACGTTGATCACAATCAGGACGTCGCGAAACGATTTAAGATCTTCAGCATCCCGAGTTTAGTAATTTTTGAACACGGTCGAGCTCACGAGAAAGTAACCGGTTACTACCCTTTAACTCCGTTGACTAATTTTTTGAAACAAAAATTGACCGAAATTGAATAACGTTTGTAACCAAACGGTAACCTGAAAATTATATAATATTCTTAAAATCTTCAATTGAAAGCGATGATTTAATGAAAAATCATTGGTTAACGGTTTTCTTAATTTTGGGTACCGTTTTAACATTTAATTTCTATAATGTCCATCATCAAGTTGGATCAGCTAACGCAATTGTTAGGATTCATCAAAATTATTATCGACAATATTCGACCCGGCGTGACAGATTAAGGATCGTTGCCCGGGATGAACCCATTTGGCAAGCTCCCCATCAGCGTGGAGTTCGTCGAATCGGTAATACTCGTGAAATCGGGATTTACCGAACGGTTCATTTGGATCGTGGTGCCGTTCATAAGAACATTAAATATTATAAAATTAGTCGTCAAGGCCGAATTTGGGGATGGGTCAATGCTCACGGCTTAAAATACTCCAGCCGGTTCCGATTACCGTTCAGATACACCAGTCAATATTGGCCTTCCGCCGCGAATGACGCTTGCGAAGCGGCAGCCTTAAAAATGGCGTTGAGCGTCAAAGGAAAGGCAGTCCACGTTTCACTTCATAGAATGGTCCAGCAGATTCCGCGAAATTCTAACCCAGAACGTGGTTATACCCACAATCCGTTTCGGATCGGCAGCGGTGCCACGATCTATCCTCGAGCTTTGGCCAGAGTTGCTAGACAATACCACGTTCACGCCAGAAGCATTACGGGTGCTTCCAAAAATCAGCTAATTTATGACGTTGTTCATGGTGATCCCGTGGTTTTTGAAGGATCTTTTAAAATGATGGAAACCAATTCGGACCACAGTTTGACCTTGTTAGGATACCGACCCGGTTACTTCTACTACGCGGATCCGTTAAGCAGATACCGGGGACACCGAATTACTGGTTGGGTAAGAACCAATAAATTCATGCGGATCTTTACCGCTAGACGTCGCGGAGCTCGAGCATTACTAATTAGTTAATAATTGGGAGATGTTTCGGGACGAAACTATCTTTTTCAAAAATTACGTCATGGTTATTAATTACTCTGGTGATGATTGGTCTCGGAATCAGCAGTCAGTTAGTTGCCGCTGAAAGTACTTTTCACGTTCATCCCGTTCATCATGCCGAATTACGAATGGTTAATGGATCCCATTGGTCAATTTATCGAAAGCCGTTTGGCAGCGAAAACCAAGCTGTTCTTTCGGCAGACCGGCTTAAAGGCCGTGACGTTCAAGTAATTAAAGAAGCCAGTTTGGGTCACCGAAATTACTTTCTAATCACCTATCGCGGAAAGAAATGTGGCTGGATCGATTCGTACGGTTTAACTAGGCCGCGTAAGTACGTGCTACCCTATCGTTACTGCAGTCAATTGTATCCGTTATGGGCACCCGAAGCTTGTGAAGCCGCCAGTTTAAAAATGGCGTTAAGCACGAAAGGATTAGCCAACGGAATCGGTTTAAAATACATCATCGATAGAATGCCAAAGAGTTCTAATGCTAACCATGGTTTTAGTGGTAATCCCTATCGTGACAATTCTGGGATTCTTTATTGGCTGAATTTAATTAAGCACGGCTTCAACGGAATTGCCAGTCAGACGATTTACCCGCGACCTTTGGCTCATTACGCCCGGCGATACGATCAAAATGCTAAAAACATTACGGGCGCTTCTAAACACCAATTAATTCAAGAAATTAAGCACAATCATTCGGTGGTGTTCGTTGGTGCTTTCCAAATGATCAACACTAATGATTCTTATCACATTTTGACGTTAGTTGGCTATCAACCGGGAAAATTTTTGGTTGCGGACCCGTACCGAAAATGGGGACAAAAGCATCAGGTTTTTTGGGTATCAACCCATCATTTAATGAGAATTTTTACTAATCAACTTCGTCACCGACGCGCAGTTGCCGTTTAGAATTTGAAAAAGGGGTTTTTACAATTAATAAACGAACTTTTATTAAAATGTTGGGCATGGTTGTCGTTTTGTTAATGGTAATCGGAATTTATCATTACGAAACTGCTTCACATCAGGAAGTCGCCCCAAGACGAACCACGTCAATTGTCCACCGACGAAAGCTCGCAAGTCATAATCACCAATTGCAGCGTGGTTCACTAAAACGGGCTCATTACCAGATCAAACCAATCAAATTGAAAACCCAGAAAGTCATTAAGCAAGTCAAACTTGATCAGCAGCCTGGGCGTAACCCAGTTGGTAATACACTTCGGTTACTTAGCCGACCACGCCGTTTCACTAACCTAGTCCAAATTAATCAAATTGCGATTGCTAAAAACGAACCTTCTGAATATCACATTAGTCGACAGGGAAAATCATTGGGCTGGATTCCCGTTGATGCGGTGCAGCCAACTCGTCAATACATGCTGCCGTACGTCTACATCAGTCAATTTTGGCCTTCCAAGGCTGACGATGCTTGTGAAATTGCGTCGCTCAAAACCGCTCTAAGCACCAAAAACAAAGCCATGAACGTTCCGTTGCGAACAATGGTTCAAAGAATTCCGCGGACTCAAGACCCAAACACTGGTTACACTAACGATCCGTACCGATACGGAAGCCACGCCACCATTTATCCCGACGCCATGGTTAAAATTGCCAAAGAGTACGGTGCTAACGCCCGTAACATTACTGGCGCCACCAAATCACAATTCATTAACGCGGTTGAGCATGGTCACGCCGTGGTTTTTGAAGGCCCCTACATGATGAAAAAGCCGTATTCCGACCACGACTTAGTAATTTTAGGATATCGACCAGGTCACTTTTTCGTTGCGGATCCGTTTGCTCGGCATGTTTACAGTCCAAGAACGACTTGGGTTTCGACCAGTAAATTAATGAGGTTGTTCAACAAGAAATTCCGTCATCAGCGGGCTTTAGTAATTGAATAATTTACAAAAAAATTACGAAGGTTACGGATTAAATAATTTTTTTAATACCAATGAGAAACCCATGTAACAGATTTCCATTACAATACTTTTCGTTGGCTGTCAATAACCAATTAACTTATGATTATAAATTAAACATACCGTTTAGGAGGAAATGCTTATTTTAAAAACCAAAGCTATTAATAAAGTTATCGTATCAGCAACCGCAATCGTTGGTTTATTTTTAACCAGTGCCAAAGCAAACGTTAACGCAACCAGTCAAGTGATGGTTCACTCTGGTGACACCATTCGGGGAATTTCGCAAAAATACCACGTTTCACAATACAGTTTAGAAAACGTCAATCATTTAACCACTCATGGAAGACTTCAACCTGGGGAGAAACTAACGTTACCGAATGATACCGATAATCACCGGCAAAGTTCTCAGAATAATCAAAATACCCAAGATTTGCATTCGTCGATCGAAAAATTGTCGCCAAAGGAACAGGCCGCTAAAAACTGGATCTCTTATCATGAATCTCGTGGTAAATACCACGTTAAAAATGGTCAGTACTACGG
>CAKQCC010000014.1 GCA_934216625.1 uncultured Lactobacillaceae bacterium | reverse complement strand
GAAGCTTACGAGGATTGCAATTTTTAGTAACAACGGCCGCTCGTCCAATCAGGTGGCTGCTAAATTGATTAAGGGAGTTAATCGATCGAGTTCGTTGCAATTAAATGGACTGAATCCACAAATTGTGATTTCAATCGGTGGTGACGGAACACTTCTTTCTGCGTTTCATCATTACAATGATTCACTTGATCGGATTCGGTTTATCGGGATTCATACCGGACACCTCGGCTTTTATACCGATTGGCGTGATAACGAGGTGGGTCAGCTGATCGAAGCTTTGGACAATGACAATCGACAAAGCGTTAGCTACCCACTGCTTTCGTTAAAAATTAATTATACCGACGGCGGAGCTTCTGACCGAATCCTGGCGTTAAATGAATCGGTGATTAAGCGCATTAGTACCACCATGGTGATTGATATTTACATTAAACATCAATTTATCGAAAAATTCCGTGGGGATGGACTTTGCGTTTCGACCCCGACCGGTTCAACCGCTTACAATAAATCGGTTGGCGGGGCGATTTTGGCACCCTCGTTAAACGCGATCCAGGTTTCCGAAATGGCTTCGATTAATAATCGGGTGTTTAGGACGCTTGGTTCGCCAATGATTATCCCAACTAATGAAGTGGTGACCGTGATTCCGGAAGGCCATTATCAAAATATCTTGACGTGTGATCAGATGCTGGTTCACAATCGACCCATTCGTTCGGTTTCCTACCGGATCTCGCGTCACCGCATCTATTTTGCTAAGTATCGGCACACTCATTTTTGGAAACGGGTCAGTAATTCGTTTATCGGGATGCACCCATCTGATTAATTAAGTATGAAAGGAAATTTTATGAGAAATCATATTGTTTTGTTTGAACCGTTAATGCCCAGTAATGCTGGCAACATTGCAAGGACCTGCGCGGGAACTGATTCGGTTTTGGATTTAATCAAACCGCTTGGCTTTTCGGTTAATGACAAGCGATTACGTCGAGCTGGGCTTGACTATTGGAACCACGTTGATATTCATTATCATAATAATCTTCCTGAGTTTATGAAGGGGATGCGGCCCGGTTCAAGATTGTTTTTGGTGTCTAAATTTGCAACCCATGATTATACCGATCATGATTATAGTCAGCCAATCAAGGGCGATTATTACTTCATGTTTGGTAAAGAAACTACTGGATTGCCAGAACCCTTTATGCGCAAAAATCCCGAGAAAGCGATTCGGCTTCCTCAGGATGATTCTCATATTCGTTGTTTAAATTTATCTAATACTTGCGCCATCGTAATTTATGAAGTACTCCGACAGCAAAATTTCCTGAATCTAGAACGGGTTCACCACTATCCACATGATAAATTAAAATAATTATGGTAAGTATTGCTGGAATAGTGTTGAAACGGCTGGCAAAATCAGGCCAAGCAATGTAAAAATAATCATGGCCCAAACTGCAGTCATCGTAATAATTTGAAATTTACTTTTTTTCTTTTTCAAAATTGACACCGCCTTAGAAATTAATCATTCGGTGATAGTTTACATTTCAAATTTTTAATTTGCAAATCAATTGATTGGCGAAAGTCGGGTATCGAAATGCTTAAATTGTTTTTACTTCAAATTTTAATCTTTTTAGGGTGTAGTTCGTTACTCCATATTTTAAAAGTCATTTTTGGAAAATTAACTTTGATTAAGCCCCGGGTGATTGATGCTGCACCAATTATGACGTTATTTTTTATTCATTTTTTGACTAAAACTGAACGTGGTTATTCATTGGTTCCCGGTTTAATTATCGTTTGGACTCTAATTGGTTTAGGGTTGTTAATTAATCGGGCGTTTTTTCAATTACGACTTGATCACCGAACTTTTTATTTGACGTTTTGGCGAATCGGTGACTTATTTTGGTTGTTAGCTTGGTTGATTGTCGGGGGAATCGTTTCAATTTGAATCAAAGATTGAATATTATGGTGCTAAATTAATGATCGTGTTAAAATTTAACTAGAGTTATTATTTTTAGTGATAATTTAAGGAAGTTATTGGTTGATAAAGTTTAAACACGTTCCGGTTTTGCTCAACGAAGCAGTTAAAAGCTTAAAAATAATTCCAAATGGTAATTATGTGGACTGCACCCTCGGTGGTGGCGGCCATAGTTCTAAAATTCTTCAAAAGCTTCATAACGGTCATTTATATGCTTTTGACCAAGACTGGGTAGCGATTCATTATAATCAAAAACACCTTGCTCGGGCAATTCAAACCGGGCGATTGACCTTAATTCACGATAATTTCCGAAATTTAATGACTGATTTAGGTTCCTTGGCTCACCCAATCAACGGGATCCTTTATGACTTGGGCGTTTCGTCTCCCCAGTTCGACGATGCCAGTCGGGGGTTTAGTTACCGGCTTAATTCGCGGCTTGACATGCGAATGGATCAGGATAATTACTTAACCGCCTGGCAAATTGTGAACCATTGGAGCCTTCATCATTTGATTCGAATTTTTTTTCGGTACGGTGACGAAAAATTTGCCAAGTCAATTGCCCGCCGAATTAAGTACCATCGCAGTCAGCAGCCGATTGATACTACTAAACAACTGGTTGAGATTATTAAAGAAGGGATTCCGGCGGCGGCTCGTCGACATGGTGGTAATCCGGCTAAGAGGGTTTTCCAAGCGTTGCGGATTGCTGTAAATGATGAATTGGGCGCGTTAGAAACTTCTTTGGCTTCAGCTTTAAAGTTAATTGCGGTTCACGGCAGAGTTAGCGTAATCACGTTTGAACCCTTAGAAGATAAACTAGTTAAAAACATGTTTAAGGAAAAGGCGGTTCTTCATGATGTCCCGAGGGGCCTTCCGGTGATTCCGGATCGCTTGAAACCGCACTTTAAATTAGTTAATCGCCGACCGGTTCGGCCTAGTCAATCAGAGCTGGCTACTAATCATCGGGCTCATAGTGCTCGGTTGAGGACAATTGAAAAAATTAAGTAATTTTAGGGGTAATTGCCAAAATGGCGTTTAATCATTTAGCCCAAAAACAGAATAATAATCAAGAACAACGGCAGCACTCGCAACAGTTCTGGCCGGTCTGGAGTTCGTTCTTACCAATTAGCCAGCATTCTAATGATGCTCAGACTAAACAGATTTTTTTAAATTGGTTCGAAAAATCAATTTTAATTTCGGGTTTAGCTATAGCGGTAGTCTTAATGTTAACCCTCGTAACCGTTAGAATCACGGATGATTCTTATCAGCACAGTTTATCGGTCGTTAATGCTAAAATCGTTCGACTTGATAATTCCAATAGTAACCTTCATCAGCAAATTAGTGGGTTGCAACGGAGTAGTCGGTTGAAGAAAATTGCTAAGCAAAATCATTTGAAACTCTCAGGTCGGAACGTAAGGAACGTTAAGTAATGAATAATTCGCAGCTTAAAATTAGTCATCAACTTGATCATAATCGAAAGGTCGCTGGCGAAATCCTTTTTTTCCTTTTCCTGATCGTTTTTGCTTTGATCGCGCTTCGGTTCGCTTACGTTTCAATTTTTAAAAATGCTCATAACGTCGATTTGGTAAAACAGACTCATCAATTATATACTCAAACTAACGTAATTAAACCGCGGCGTGGCACAATTTACGATGCTAACGGTCAGCCGATTGCCGAAGACAGCAGTACATATTCAGTTTATTTAGTTTTGAATCATCGGCAGAAAACTATTCATGGGAAACCGCTTTACGTAACCGATCCCGATCGGGTCGCTAAGGTTTTGTCTTCTGATTTATCAATTTCAGCTAAACGAATTCGAAAAAGTATTCAGCTTCATCGAAACGCTTTTCAAATTTCGCTAGGTAACGCGGGGCAAAACCTTTCGTTGACTACCAAACGAAAAATTGATCGAGCTCATTTGAGTGGGGTCCATTTTAACCAGCAACAATCTCGTTTGTACCCAAACGGGGTTTTTGCTTCGCACCTAATTGGCTTAGCGGCTCCGGTTAATTCGAAAGATCAAGTTCATTTGAAGGGCCAAATGGGAATCGAAAGTGCGTTTAACCGTCAGCTGGCTGGTCATGATGGCTATCGGCAAATTGCTCAAAATAACTTTTTGGATTCTAGTCACCGGAACCGGCCCGTTAAAAATGGTGATAACGTCTACACTACTCTTGATTATCGTTTACAATCTTTACTCGAAGACCGGATGTCAAGCGTTTACAAAAGCGTTCATCCGTCCGCAATGGGAGCGGTTTTAATGAACGCTCGGACTGGTGATATTTTAGCCGCGACCCAGCGACCGTCTTTTAATTCAACGACGAAACGAGGGATTAACAGCATTTGGCGAAACGTTTTGACCCAAGATTTGTACGAACCCGGTTCAACGATGAAAGCCTTTACGATTGCGGCATCAATTAACAGTCATCATTATCATGGTAATGATACGTATAATTCAGGCAAGTATTATTTAGACGGTAAACTGATTCCCGATTGGGATCCTAACGGCTGGGGCCAAATTGATTTTAATAAGGGTTTTGCCTTATCAAGTAACGTCGCGATGGCACATTTGGAAAGACAAATGGGGAGTTCAACCTGGTTAAAATACATTCGTCGGTTTAAACTACTGGATCCGGTCAACGTTGGCTTAGGAAATGACGCTCCCGGAATTTTGCAATTCAGATATCCGCTTGAGCAAGCTGATTCGGCTTTCGGTCAAGGAATTGAAGTTAACACAATGCAAATGTTGCGAGGGCTTTCAGCAATTTCGAATAACGGCAGAATGCTTCAACCGCATTTGATTTCGAAAGTCGTTAGCCCTAAAAATCACCGGATTGTTCATAATTATCGTCCTCGCGTAGTTGGTCAACCGATTTCAGAAAACACGGCAGCGCAGGTTCGCAAGCACATGGAAGACGTGGTGTACAAACCGTACGGAATTGGTCATGATTATCAAATTCACGGCTACCGGATTGCTGCTAAAACCGGAACTGCTCAGATTAGTAACGGTAAACATTATTCTTCAGGAAACGATAGTTATCTGTATTCAGTTGCTGGGATGGCTCCGGCTAATCATCCGAAATACGTGTTGTATATTACAATGAAACAGCCTAAATTAAACGGTAGAAAGACCGCTTCCCAAGATCTAGCGGCGATTTTTAATCCGGTAATGAAGAGTGCTTTGAACGGTAACCAACGAGCAATTGGCAGTAATCTGAAGCGCTTGCCGAATTTAAACGGAAAATCGGTTCGAAATGCCCGCCGAATTTTGAGAAAATTAGGTTTAAAACCGTTTGTGGTTGGCAATCAGCCGATTGTTAAACGACAATCGATTCAACCCGGTAGCCGAGTGGTTCCGGGAAGTCGGATCGTAATTATTAGTAGTCATTGAATTTGTTCAAAATTAAATTTTGAGGATGGTAATTAAAAATGGCTTGGTTAATTCCAACAATAATTAGTTTTATTGTTACGGTGGCTTTTATGCCCCGTTTAATCAGATACTTTAGAAGTAAACATGAAGGCCAAACGATTCGAGCTGAAGGTCCCAGTTGGCAAAAACATAAGAACGGTACCCCCACGATGGGTGGATTACTGTTTATAATCGCAATTGTGGTTTCAACGATCGTTTATGGCCTGATAAGTGGCCAGTTGTCGAGTTCACTTCTAATTTTGCTGTTTATTTTAATCTTGTACGGAATTCTCGGGATGTGCGACGATAGCATTAAGATTTTCGAAAAACGAAATTTAGGATTACGGGCTTGGCAAAAATTCTTGGGCCAAATTATCGGTGCCTTGATTTTTGGCTGGGTTTATAGCCTTAAATTTCCGTTGACACTTCGGATCCCGATAATTGGAACCGTTTCGAGCGGAACGTTGGCGATGATCTTTATCATCTTTTGGTTGACCGGCTTTTCTAACGCGGTCAATTTGGCCGATGGAATTGACGGATTAGTTAGCGGATTAGCCATTATTTCCTTTGCGGCTTACGGAATTGTCGCGGCTTATCAAAACCAAATGGATGTCTTAATTTTTTGCGCAGCCGTAGTTGGAGGATTAATTGGTTTTCTAGTCTTTAATCATCATCCGGCCCAGATTTTTATGGGTGACATGGGTTCACTTGCTTTAGGCGGTGCTTTGGCAGCCGTTTCAATCTTACTTAATCACGAATTTTCGCTGTTATGGATTGGGCTGGTTTTCGTAATTGAAACCATGAGTGTAATTTTACAAGTTGCTTCATTTAAGTTAACCGGGAAACGAATTTTTAAGATGACCCCAATCCACCATACTTTTGAAATGATTGGCTGGAGTGAATGGAAAATTGATTTTGCTTTCTGGGGACTTGCGTTAATCGTCGCAATTACCGGTGTGATGGCGATTGTTTAAGGAGCTTGAAGAATGAAGAAAATTAATGATTATCAAGGTAAAAAGATTTTGGTTCTCGGAACCGGAATGAGCGGAATTAACGCAGCTAAACTGTTACTTAAACTTGGCGCTCAAGTGACTTTAAGTGATAATCAACCGCAAGCTAAATTGCCTAAAGCTAGTCATCTGGCCGCTCAGCATCCGTCCATTACTTTACTAGCTGGTCACCAGGATCCCGCAATTTTGAATCATCATTACGATCTAATGGTCAAAAATCCCGGAATCCCGTATGACAATCCGGTCGTTCAAAGGGCGTTAGCAATCCATTTGCCAATTACGGTGGAAGTTGAGATCGCCAGCGAAGTCAATCCGGGTCGTCTAATTTGCGTTACCGGGAGTAACGGTAAAACCACGACCGTAATGTTAATTACTCGAATGCTTAACCAAGTTCAATCTAAAGGTCGGGCTTTTGACGCCGGAAATATTGGAATTTCAGCTTCAAAGACCGCTCAGAAATTAACGTCAGACGATACGATGGTAATGGAAATTTCAAGTTTCATGTTACTTGGGATTACCCAGCTTCATCCGCGGATTGCCGTAATTACTAACGTTAAATCGAACCACCTTGATTATCATAAGACCCGCGCTAATTACGTTCGTGCTAAGATGCGAATTACTAAGAATCAAACCTCAAAAGACGTTTTGGTTTTGAATTACAACTCACCCGAAATGCGCAAACTAGCTAAATTAAGTCAAGCCCGCGTGATTCCATTTTGTACTCATGGAGAAACTAATTCTGGCGCTTATGAAAAATCCGGAAAGCTTTACTTTAAAGGTGAATATATAATGAACGCGTCGGCAATCAAAATTCACGGCCAGTATAACGTTGAAAATGCTTTAGCAGCGATTGTTGTCGCAAAATTAAATCATTGCTCGAACCAAGGAATTCGCCGGGTCCTAACGACTTTTAGTGGCGCTAGTAACCGAAACCAATACGTTTTAACCTACCATAACCGAATTTTCTTTAATGATTCAAAATCGACGGATATTGATTCGACGGAAGCGGCATTAGAAAGTTTTCATCACCCGGTAATTTTGTTGGCCGGTGGCTTAGACCGCGGTTATCAATTCAATCGTTTAGTTCCTGATTTGAAAAAATTCGTTAGCGGGATGGTAACGTTTGGTCAGACTAAGAATTTAATGGCGTCAGCAGCTCGCCAAGCGGGTCTAAAACAGGTTAAAGTGGTTGATAACTTAGATCAGGCGGTTCCAGTTGCCTACCAAATGAGTTCACCAAATTGCGTGATTTTGCTTTCTCCAGCTAACGCCAGCTGGGATCAGTACCCGAATTTTGAAGTTCGTGGTGCCCGTTACGTTCGTGATATAAAAAAATTAATTAATAAGAAGGCTAATTGAAATGCGTTTAATGATTTCAGGCGGCGGAACTGGTGGTCATATTTATCCAGCTCTAGCTTTAATTGATGATTTAATGAAGAAAGAGCCGCATTCAAAAATTCTTTATGTCGGTTCGAATCGCGGTTTAGAGAAGAAAATCGTTCCTAAACTGGGAATTAAATTTAAAAAACTTAGAATTCAGGGCTTTCGCCGCTCTTTATCATTAGATAATTTTAAAACCGTTTATTTATTCTTAAAAAGTGTTCATGAATCTAAAAAAATGATTAAGCAATTTCGTCCCGATATTGTAATCGGAACCGGTGGATACGTATCGGGAGCCGTGGTCTATGCAGCAGCTCGCAAGCATATCCCGACCATGATTCATGAGCAAAACAGTCTAGTGGGGCTGACTAACCGGTTCTTGAGTCATTTCGTTGACAAAATTGCGATCGCCTTTAAAATGGCGGCTAGCCAATTTCCTAAAAATAAAGTAGTTTTCACCGGCAATCCTCGAGCTCAGCAAGCGGCGAACGTTAAGAGCAATTTTGACTGGCGCGAATATGGATTAAAATCAGAGGCCCCAACCGTTTTGATTTTCGGTGGTAGTCAAGGCGCTTTAAAAATCAACGCGGCAACGATCAAGGCGATCCCTGATTTTGCTCATCGGCGTTATCAAGTGGTCTTTGTAACTGGTCAAAAGCGTTATAATTACGTTCAGCAACAATTGAAAAAGCAAAAGATTCAAGCTTGCCCTAACGTGGTTATTAAACCTTACATTCCTAATATGCCCCAGGTTTTACCTAAAGTGAGTCTAATTGTTGGTCGAGCCGGGGCCACGAGTCTTGCGGAAATTACTGCTTTAGGATTGCCTTCGATTTTAATTCCGAGTCCGTACGTTACTGCGGATCATCAGACTAAGAACGCGATGAGTCTGGTTAAGGCTGGGGCCGCTAAGATTTTAACCGAAAAACGGCTTAATCACGAGAGCTTAATTAACCAAGTTGATCAATTGATGAATCAACCTAAAATTCTTCAGAAGATGGGCCAGAATTCTAAGCGTCTAGGGGTTCCGGATTCTGCTGATCGATTGTTAAAAATCATGGATTCGTTAATTCGTCATTCGGTTAAGTAATTAAATTGATTATGAAAATTAGGATTGGCTCTAAGTTTAAAAATCATCATCAAAGGTTTCACCGAACCAGTTTTGAACATTTTAACCGAAAATTAAAACGTAGGTCGAGTGCCCACCAAATTTGGTTGAATTTTTGGGCAATTTTGGGAGAATTACTGCTAATTGCCTTAGTTTCCGGGTATTTTATTTCACCGTTCAACCGAATTCAGAAAACCGAAGTTTGGGGAAATCAAACGGTTGCAACTCCGAGGTTAGAACGTAATCTGCGGGTCAATCAAAACGATTCGTTAACCCAATTATTACTGGATGGTCGCCGTTTTAAACGACAAGCTCTAAAACGTGATGTTCAGTTAAAACGGATTCGGGTTAATTTATACCATTGGAATCGAGTTCGGGTTCAGGTAAATGAATCACCGATGATCGCTAATTTAAAAAGTCATCGGAATTTTTATTCGGTTTTTCAAAACGGCCAGATTGCTAATAAAACGCAACATTCTCAGCCAAATTTTCCAATTTTAACGGGTTTTACGTTTAATCGTCAGTTTAAACGGTTCGTTCAAAAATACCAGCGACTTCCGCTGAGTGTTCGGCCCGATATTTTAGAAATTGAGCTGACACCGACTGAAATTGATCCGGACCGGATTCACGTATGGATGAATGATTATTCAGCAATTTCACGATCGATGCGTAAACGTGGGATCATTAACATGGAAGTTGGGGTTTATTCACGGCCTTATCGACGTCGTTAAATTAAGAATTAACGTTTCTAATGATTTGGGTTTGTGTTAAAATTAATAATAAAGTAAGTGGATTTTAGTAATATGATTTAGAGATTGACCACAGGATTTAATCCTAAATTTGGCTAGTTGATATTGGAGGCTCCCGGTTATTATGGACAATTCAGGAATTTATGTTGGTCTTGACATTGGAACTACTTCGATTAAAGTAATCGTTGCCGAAAAAGTAAAGGGGCAGATTAACGTTCTGGGAGTTGGCAACGTTGCTTCTGCCGGGATCCAGCGCGGAATTATCGTTGATATTGATAAAGCAGCTCGATCAATTAAACACGCGGTTTCGCAAGCCGAAGAAAAAGCGAGTATTCAAATTCACCGGGTGATCGTTGGGATTCCGGCTGATATGATTAGGATTAAGGCCTGCAGCGGGATGGTTACGATTTCTGGTCAATCTCGAGAAATTAATAACGATGACGTTCGTCGGGTTACTTTATCGGCGATGATTAAAAATTTACCATCGGAGCGCGAAGTAATTGACACCATTCCGGATGAATTTGTGGTTGATGGCTTTGACGGAATTCAGGACCCGCGTGGCATGGTTGGCGTAAGGCTAGAAATGCATGGTCACGTGATTACCGGTCCCCGGACGATTATTCATAACACCAAAAAGGCCGTTCGTGAAGCTGGGTTGCAAACAATATCGCTGATTGTGAACCCGCTAGCCCAAGGCCGAATCTTGTTGGATGACGGTGAACGTGATTTCGGCACTATTTTGATTGATATTGGTGGTGGCCAGACCACTGCTGCGGTGGTTCACAATCACCAACTGCAATTCGTGACCGTTGATAACGAGGGCGGAAAATACATAACTAAAGATATTTCGGTAGTTCTTGATACTTCAAACGAAAGTGCTGAAAAATTAAAACGCGATTATGGTTACGCAGATTCACTGGATGTTTCGAACGATAATCAGTTTCCAGTTGAAGTGGTTGGCCGCAATAAACCAGTTGAAGTTTCTGAAAAAACGTTGTCTGAAATTATTCAAGCGCGTTTAGAACAGATCTTTGGCCGAATCAAAAAAGATTTAGATCAAGTTTCGGCCTTGAATTTACCGGGTGGAATTGTTTTAACCGGTGGCGTTGCGGCACTGCCTGGAATTTCGGAATTGGCTGCTGATTATTTTAATACTAACGTTAAGGTTTATATTCCGAATCAAATGGGGTTGAGGCATCCTTCGTTTGCGTTACCATTATCTTTAGTTGCTTATCAATCACAGATGAGTCAAGTTGATCTTTTAGTTCGTTCCGCTTTGACTAGTAAAAATCGGCCAATTAGGAAGTATCACAAATCAACTCAGCATAATAATCGTCATTTGACTCGTCCTCAATCAACTGAATCGCATCAATCAGTTCATAAGAATAAAAAACGTCACCGAATTAGTGGTGAAGGAATCAGAAGATTCTTTAGCGATTTCTTTAATTAATTTAGTAACGGAGGAATAAAAATGAAGTATTCGTTAGATTCGAACCGAAGTCAGAACGCTAAAATTAAAGTAATTGGTGTTGGCGGTGGCGGTGGTAACGCCGTTAATCGAATGATTGCCGACCGGGTTAAAGGAGTCGAATTCATCGTAGCCAATACTGATGTTCAGGCTTTGGAAGCTTCTCAAGCGGAAACCAAAATTCAATTGGGTCCGAAACTAACCCGTGGATTAGGCGCCGGTTCTGATCCTGAAGTTGGCAGTAAGGCTGCTGAAGAAAGTGAAGAAGCAATTGGTGAAGCCCTTCAAGGCGCTGACATGGTGTTCGTAACCGCTGGCATGGGCGGTGGCACTGGTAACGGTGCTGCACCGATTATCGCTAAAATTGCTAAAGATCAAGGATCATTGACCGTTGGGGTTGTAACCAGACCGTTTAGTTTCGAAGGCCCCAAACGAGCTAAGTATGCGGCCGAAGGGGTTGCAGCTCTAAAGCAAAATGTCGATACGTTAATCGTAATTGCTAATAACCGTTTGTTAGAAATGGTTGATAAAAAGACCCCAATGATGGAAGCGTTTAAAGAAGCCGATAATGTTTTGCGTCAAGGGGTTCAAGGCATTTCTGATTTAATCACGAGTCCCGGCTACGTTAATTTAGATTTTGCCGACGTTACGACCGTGATGCAAAACCAAGGTTCTGCTTTAATGGGAATTGGAACCGCAACTGGTGAAAATCGGATTGCGGAAGCCACCAAAAAAGCAATTTCTTCGCCACTCCTTGAAGTGTCAATTAACGGTGCTAAACAGGTTTTGCTGAACATCACTGGCGGGCCTGATTTATCGTTATTTGAAGCCCAGGACGCTTCTAACATCGTTGCACAAGCAACCACTAATGATGTTAACATTATTTTTGGAACTTCAATTGATAAGAATTTAGGTGATGGTGTCCGGGTGACCGTAATTGCCACCGGAATTGAAAAAACTGGTCATTCGAATCAGCATCATCGGGCGGCAACCATTAGTCAACCTGATCAAACTAGGTCTAAGCATCAAAACGCACTGGGTCATCAGGATCACGTTGCTAAACCTCGTCATCATCAAAAAGCGGATCCGCTGAAAAATTGGCACTTGAATAATTCTAATAAGCATCATCAATCGTCGTTTACGCATCCGGATAAGTCGAGTTTTAATCCGTTTAATATTAATAAAGTTCGGAACGCTAACCGAAATCAAAATCACGATGATGATGTACCCCCGTTCTTTAAATACCGTCGGAAACATTAAATTCAAAAGAAAGCTCAGTAATTTTTGATTGAATTAATCTTAATTTTAAGATTCTTGGGATCTTTAGTTTCACTTTACATGTTGTTAATCGTGGTTTTTGCGTTGATGAGCTGGCTTCCCGGAGCTTATGAATCAAAACTGGGCCGATTAATTGGTAAAATCGTGGTTCCGTTTCAGCACTGGTTCGATTTTGCAACCGTCGGCGTAGTTGATTTTTCGCCGTTAATCGCGCTTGTGATTTTGGGCATTTTGCATAGCGCGTTAACTAATTGGCTTCCGTTGATTATTATTAGGTTAATTTCATGAATTCGAATCTTTATCAACATTTCCGAAAAAGCGAACGACCGTTCATAGATTATGTAGGCGGATTAGTTAGCCGATCGGTCGGTGAGTATCGGCCAATTTTGACTCATTTCCTAAATCCACGGCAGTGCTACATCTTACAGGTGGTAGTTAACGGATCGGGAGACGTTCAGGTTAAATTTTCGGGCGGTTACCCGAATGCTGAAATGAAGCGGGCGTTGATTTTTCCACGGTATTTTAAACCGAAGTTAAGTGATTTTAATTTAGCGCTGGTTCAGGTTAAATATCCTTTAAAATTCGTTAATCTTCGGCACAGTCAAATTTTAGGAACTTTGATGAGCTGTGGAATTGAGCGAAAAGTAGTTGGGGATATTGTTACTGATGGTCGTCATTGGCAATTTTGGGTTGAAAAATCATTATTGAGTTATTTACTGGTTCAAATTCATCAGATTAACCGGAATCGGGTTAAATTAATTCAAGTTTCTGTTCAAAAAATGATTCACCCGCGAAGTGACTGGCGAAATCAATTCGTCGTAATTTCTTCGCTGCGAATTGATAACGTAATTGCGACGAGTTTTAACCTTTCTCGTCAGCGTGCCAAATCGTTAGTTAAGCACGGACGAGTTCGGTTGAACTGGGGAACCTTTGATCAGCCGGATGGTTTACTTCAGCCTGGTGATATTTTGTCAATTCGTCATTTCGGTCGGGTTAAAATCAGAAATTTGAATGGTAAGAGTAAAAAAGGTAAATTAAAGGTAGTTATTTCTATTATTAAAAAATGATTTGGAGGAATAGTCATGGTGTTGAGCCCACAAGATATTCACAATAAAGAATTCTCCGTTAAGATGCGTGGTTATAACATTGATCAGGTTAATGATTTCCTGGATCAAATTGTTAAAGACTATCAGATTACGCTTCGTGAAAATGGAGAACTGAATAAGTCATTAAAAGAAGCCCAAAGCGAAGTTAAATACTTTAATAACTTGAAGGATTCTTTGAACCAGTCGATTTTGGTTGCTCAAGAAGCTGCTGATAAGGTTAAAGCTAACTCTAAAAATCATTCAAAATTAATTAGTCAGAAAGCTCATCAGCAGGCGAATGCTTTGATTAATAAGGCTAAACAACGGGCTCAACAAATTGTTCGGAATTCGATACATAAAGCCAATCAATTGACGGTTGAAACGACGGACTTACGGAAAAGTACGCGCAGTTTTCGGCACAAAATTCAGGCAATGCTTGAAAGCCAATTGCAATATACTAAAGACAAGCGTTGGGACAATTTATTGAATAATAAGGTTGATTATCAGAAGCTCTCAAGTGATATTAACGGCTTAAATTCTCGTCACCCACGTCGAGAAGATTTTAACCGAAGTCACCGGCATCAGTCACGATTAGATCAAAACGCTAACGTAGTGATTTATCCTGACGGGACTTACAAAGAAGTTTGAAGCAAATTTATAATTTAGAGATAATTTTGGGGCTTCGTATTTATACTAGCGAAGCTCTTTTGTTTTAAGAGAAGTGTTAACATGATTGGCAAAGTAATTCGTTATAATCATCAACGGGGCTTCGGATTCATTGAAACCCCGAATCATCATTCCGTATTTGTTCACTATACCGCAATTGAAGATCCTGATCGCCGTTCATTAACCGCGGGTCAGTCAGTTAAATTTGCGGTAGCCATGGGACTTCGTGGCTGGCAAGCGGTTAAGGTTTCTAAATTACCTCAAAGTTAATTTAATCAAATCGGGTGATTTTGTGGATCAAAATCCTCAACCACATTTAACCCGGCAACAATATCGGCAGCAACGTCGCAATCAGTTAAAGTATCGAGGGACTGGTCGCGAAGGTTGGTCCTCTGAACGCAAGGTTAAACGTCTGGCTCATCATTTGAATGTAATGATCTTTGTTTTAGTTTTGTTTATTACGGTAATTTATTTAATTTTATTTTTGGTTAATTTTTAGTAGGGTTGATTTTATGCAAATTGGAATTATTTGTGCGATGTCTGAAGAATTAAGCCGACTGCGGCATTCACTTCAGAATGGCAAGGTCGTTAACGTTAACGGGATTCATTTTTATACCGGATTGCTTTCTGGTCAACCGGTGATCCTGGTTCAATCCGGAATCGGGAAAGTTCAGGCAGGTTTAACTGCCGCAATTATGATCGTTCGCTTTAACGTTTCGGTCGTGATCAATTCTGGTTCCGCCGGTGGAATTGGTCGCGGGCTGTCAATCGGTGATTTAGTGGTTTCTAGCGGAACCGCGTACCATGACGTCGACGTGACCACTTCTGGGTATCATTATGGTCAGTTGCCTAACCAACCGTTGATTTTTAAGGCCTCACCGAAGTGGAGCCGTTTAGTTATTAAAGCTTCGGCTGCGGTTGGCTTAAACGCCAAGCTAGGCTTGATTGTCTCTGGAGATCAATTTGTCGCTAGTCGGGATGAAGATCGAAAAATCCTGCAGTATTTTCCGGATGCCTTGGCCTGTGAGATGGAAGGTGCTGCAATTGGTCAAGTCGCTCATCAATTTAAAGTTCCTTACGTGGTAATTCGGGCGATGTCGGACGTTGGCAATCAGGATGCCGAAGTTAATTTTGATCAATTTATTGTGCAAGCCGGTCAACGTTCTGCCCAAATGTTACTAAATTTATGTCAAATGGTGGCTAAAAAGCAGAAATAAGGAAGTTTTAGCTTGAAGAAAAAAATTTATTTGGATAACGCGGCAACGACCCCGATTTCACCAGAAGTTTTAAGTGACATGGTTGATAAATTTAAGCATGATTACGGCAACGCTTCCACCATGTATAGTTTGGGTCGAAAATCACACGCAATTTTGGAGAATAGCCGGCACGTGATCGCCCAGAGCATTCACGCTCGTGATCACGAAATCGTTTTTACCAGTGGCGGTACCGAGAGCGATAATACGGCGATTATGCAAACTGCGATCGCCCGGCGAAAGTTAGGGAATCATATTATTACGACTTCAATTGAACATGAAGCGGTTCTTAAACCACTCCATTATCTTGAAAAGCATGGCTTTCGGGTAACTTATTTGCCGGTTGACGAACACGGTAACATTTCGTTAACTGATTTTAAAAACGCGCTTGATGATGACACCATTTTAGTTACGATTATGACCGGTAATAATGAAGTTGGCAGTCGAATGCCAATCCGGCAAATTGGGCAGATTTTGCAGCATCACCAAGCTTGGTTCCACACCGACGCGGTTCAGGCGTACGGCTTGTTGAACATTAATGTTGAGCGAGATCATATTGATTTGCTTTCGACTTCAGCCCATAAATTAAACGGTCCCAAGATGGTCGGCTTTTTATACCGCCGAAACGGCATTAACTTTCCGAGCTTCATTAAGGGTGGTGACCAGGAAGACAAACGAAGGGCCGGAACCGAAAACGTTCCCCAGATTTCGGGCTTCGCTACGGCGGTCAAAAATTTGCCACCAGCCACTAAGAAAAAGCTTCAAAAACGGTATTATGGTTTTAAGCTTCAGATTGTGAACGGACTGAAGAAAGCACGGATTCCGTTTGCAGTCAACGGTTCTTTGTCTAAAAATAATTTGCAACATGTTTTTAACCTCTGGATTAAAGGGATTTCAACTTACGTAATGCAAACCGATCTGGATTTGGCTGGAATTGAGATTTCCGGTGGTTCAGCCTGCACCGCCGGAAGTTTGCAGCCATCTCACGTTTTGGTTGCAATGTACGGCCGGAATAGTCCCCGGTTAAAAGAATCCATTCGGATCAGTTTTGGTCGCTACACAACTAAAGCTAATATTCAGGCGTTAATTGATAATATTGTTAAGGTGGTTCATCACACTCATCAGATTAAGCGAGATGAAATTAAGTAATGCTTTTTCGGAAAATTAATCGTTTGAATGGTGATTCAAATCAATACCGACTGAATCCGCAAATTAAAGCTTATTCGCTGCGTGACGTGGGTTTCCAAAAATCCGGCTCCGGTAATTTTAAATTAAAACAGTCGTTGAATGTAAATTACGGCCCGAAGTTGAAGATCGTGATTTCCAAGAACTTAAAGTTATTTAAGATGGACATCACTGATGAGAAGGGCTTTCGGAAAATTAACCTTTTCGATCATCGGCATCAGCAGGGTGTTCAGCAGTTACGTTACGTAATCAGTAATTTGATTTTGCGCAAAATTTTACAGCGAGTTAATTAATTGAAGTGGTGGTGAGTAAAATGACTGATCGAAGTCAAATTAGAGTAGTTGTTGGCATGAGCGGTGGTGTCGATTCTTCGGTGTCTGCTTATTTATTAAAGAAGCAGGGCTATCACGTTGTCGGTGTTTTTATGAAAAATTGGGACGATACCGATTCAAATGGCGTGTGCACTGCGACCAATGATTATCGCGACGTCGCGAAAGTAGCTTCCCAGATTGGCATTCCGTATTACTCGGTGAATTTTGAAAAACAATATTGGAACCGGGTTTTTAAGTATTTTCTGAAAGAATACCAGCGGGGTCGAACGCCTGATCCGGACGTTCTGTGTAATACCGAAATTAAATTCAAGGCCTTTCTAAATTACGGCTTGCAATTAGGTGCTGATTATGTTGCCACCGGGCACTATGCTCAGTTAAAACGGGATGCGAACGGCCATAATCACTTAATGCGGGCACTTGATTGGAACAAGGATCAATCCTATTT
>CAKQCC010000013.1 GCA_934216625.1 uncultured Lactobacillaceae bacterium | reverse complement strand
GGAACCAAATGCTGGAAAAGGTGGCCAGGATTACTGAAGTTTGTGACAGAACGAATCCAGTTGCCAGACCGTTCATGTTCGATTGAGCTGAAATTAGGTAGGTTAATGCCGCAAAAGCAAAGAAGAAGCCACTAATGATTTGCCGGTAAGAAACGGCCTGGGTGAAGATGTGGTCTTTTCGATTTCGAGCTAAGCAATAAATGATTGATAAAATTACCATTCCAGCGGCCTGCGGCAGAAAAGCGTGCTGACCGCTGATGTGGGCGGCTTGCGGAGCTGCTGAATAGATCCAGTAGCCGACGACCCCGATTAATAATAAACCCGTGGCGGTTTTTAGATCGTCGCGATTAGCTGAAGTTCGGCGTTCTTGCCAGGCGGTCATGGCAGCACCGATAATGGTAATAACTAAGGCTAGAATTCCTAGAACCTTGTTGAATAAACCCGGCCAATTCCCAAGGGCGAACACACCCCACAATGTCGTAGCAATTAATTGAAATGCGGTCGTGATCGGCATCACCCGGCTTGAACCAACGAATTTAAACGCTTTGAACGTCATGATTTGTCCAAATGCCCAACCACAGCCGGATAGCAATGATAAAATTAATTGAAGGCCACTCGGGACGGGTGTTTTGGTAATTAAATTAAAGAGAATCGCGAAAATTAAGGTCCCGATCGTTGAGCCAAAGATTTGGTTAGTGGGCTTGCCGCCGATTTTAGCGGCGACAGTGGGGTAGAATCCCCAGCCGAGCAACGGACCGAGTCCAATCAATAGTGCAAATAGATTCATGTTAATTCCTCATTCTTAATTTGATTTGAAAACCGCTAATTTTGACCAGAAATAATTGACGATTACGACAAAGACTTGACTGATTAAATTAGTAACGTTTTGACCAATTGAACTGTTAAAGCCGAGTAAACTAACGCCGAACCACAAGATTAGGTCGCCGCCCAGTAATGAACCGGCCCGGCCAATCATAAATGAAGTGATTTCCTTCGCGTTAGCTAGCCAGCCGCGATGTGTAGAATGAAAAACCCATTTTCGGTTAGTAAAGTAAGCAAAAATGGTGCTAACGAACCACGCGATTCCGTACTTAACTTCTGGATTGATCTGGGACGCCCACTTGACAAGGATCCCAAACGTGATTAGGTCAACCAGCGTGGTTAAAACGCCCCAGAATAAATAAGCGATGATTTGTTTATATTTTTGGTAAAGCTGATTAATTTTGGGCATTGGTTATTTCTTTTCTTTAACGGTGTAGAGCGGCCGGTGCTTGACTTCTAGATAAATTTTGCCGATGTATTTGCCGATGATGCCTAAGCAGAAGAGCTGAATCCCGCCGATCATCAAAATGATTGAAACGAGGGATGGCCATCCGGAGACGGCGCCACCAAAGAAAAGCGCCCGAATGACGACGAAAATGATGCCTAAAATTGCGAGCAGACACGATAAACCACCAATAATGGTTGCAATTTTGAGTGGAGCGTCCGAAAAATCAATGATTCCTTCTAATGAATACTGGAAGAGCTGGTACATTGACCAGTGTGATTTTCCGGCGGCTCTGGGTCGTCCCGGATATTTTAGGTATTTGGTCTTAAAGCCAACCCAGCTGAAAATTCCCTTGGTGAACCGGTTGTATTCCGGTAATTGCAGAACCGTGTTGACGAACTGACGGGTCATTAATCGGTAGTCACGAACGTTAGGCTTGATTTGAATATCAGAGATCTTGTTCATGACCTTATAGAAACTGCTGGAGAAAAACGCCCGCAGTTTATTTTGCTTCCGGCTGGTCTGAACGCAACCGACGCAATCATAATGATCACGACGGATGTATTTAATCATTTTTGGCAATAATGCTGGCGGATCTTGTAAATCAACGTCCATTACGGCGACGTAATCACCGCTGACGTTCTTTAGTCCAGCGGCCATCGCCGATTCTTTGCCAAAATTCCGGGCAAACGAAATGTAATGAACGTGTTCTGGATCGTGACGCTGAAGGTCTTTAATGATCGCTAGCGTTTTGTCGGCGGATCCATCGTTAATGAATAGGTATTCGTACCGGTAGTGCATGCCGTTTTGTTTCATTTTTTTAAAGACTTTTTCAACTGCTTGATAAAAAAGTCGAATTGACGGTTCTTCGTTGTAGCACGGAACCACTAGACCAATTTTTTTCATTCCGAAACTCCTTATTGATTATCTGATTTTATTCTCCCGAATTCATTCTAAATCATCGTTAATTTAAAATGAATCGGAATTTTACCTTAATTTTGTTATAATTAATTTTTGGACGGAGGTTAGAAAATGAAGACACCCATTAAAGTGATGACGATCTTTGGGACCCGACCCGAAGCAATTAAAATGGCTCCGATCATTTTAAGAATGAAGCGTTTTCCGGATCGTTTCCAACCGATTACACTAGTAACCGGTCAGCACCGGGAAATGCTGCAGCAGGTTTTACGGGTTTTTCGAATTCATCCCGATTTTAATTTGAGAATTATGCAGAAAAATCAAACGCTGAGCCAGATTACGATCAGGGTGATTGGTCGGCTTGACGCGCTTTTGAATCGTTGTCGCCCCGACATTATTTTGGTGCATGGCGACACCACCACCACTTTCTCGGCGGCCGTAAGCGCGTTTTACCACCGGATCCCGCTGGGCCACGTTGAAGCTGGGTTACGAACCTGGAATAAGTATTCTCCGTATCCGGAAGAAATGAACCGGCAACTGACTGACGTTTTGGCGGATTTGTATTTTGCCCCGACGCCGTTAAGCCGGCACAATTTGCTGCTCGAGCATCATGATCCGCACCAGATTTACGTAACCGGTAATACCGCGATTGATGCTTTGAAGCAGACGGTCGACCCTAATTATCACCACGCGGTTTTGAACCAAATTGATCCCCATCACCGGATTATTTTACTGACGATGCACCGGCGGGAAAATCAAGGCCAGCCGATGCGGCGGACTTTTCGGGTGATTAAACGGGTCTTGGCCAGGCATCCTGATGTTGAAGTAATTTACCCGCTCCATTTGAGCCCGGCCGTTCGCCAAGTTGCCCATGCTGAATTTGATGAATCACCGCGGGTTCACTTGGTTCAACCGCTGGACGTGGTTGACTTTCATAACATTGCCGCCCGCAGTTATTTTATTATGACCGATTCGGGCGGGGTTCAAGAAGAAGCTCCGTCACTCGGGAAACCGGTGCTAGTGTTACGCGACCGAACCGAACGACCGGAAGGGGTTCGAGCCGGAACGTTGAAATTGGTTGGGACTGATCCGAACCGGATTGAAGACGGGATGAATTCGCTGCTGGATCATCCATCGGTTTATCGGCAGATGAGTGAAGCAAAGAATCCGTACGGGGATGGCCAAGCTGCGCAACGGATTTTATCGGTAATTGACAGGAAGTTCGCAATTGAAAAACGGTAAATTAAAACGCTGGCTAACGCTTTTTAAGATGAACTTGAAACAGACTAACGTCTCGGATTCAGCGGTCGTTTTAGCTTACTACGTTTTATTGTCACTATTTCCGCTGCTAATTATTTTGGGCAGTTTGCTCCGCATTATTGACGTTAAGTACGGACACTTGATCAGCTCGCTTTATCTAATCCTGCCGACCAAAATTTACGCGGTTCTAAAGCCCGTGATTTATTCGGCGTTAACCGATGGCGGAAAGGAACAACTATCGATTGGTTTACTGGTCACGGTTTGGTCTGCGAGCCGGATGATCGCTGCGTTTCAGCGGACCGTTAATCTGGCTTACGGGATTCCCAAGCCAGGAACCATCAGTAATCGGTTAATTTCGTTCTTTTGGATGATCTGCTTCGTGTTCTTTATTGTTGGCCTGACGTTTTTTATGGTGTTCGGCCAGATGGCGATTAAGTTCATGATTCATTATTTTCACTGGCCGTCGCTTCTCTTAAAACTAATTAACGTTGTTCGTTTACCGGTTACGTTAGTCGCTCTGTCCGGAGTAATCGGTTCCCTGTATTATTTTGTCCCGTTGGTCAAGACCAGGTTAAAGTGGATTTGGCAGGGAACCATAACCGCAACTCTGGGGCTTTTGGTTCTTTCAAAATTTTTCTCGATTTATTTAAAGTTTTTTGCGAAAAGTTTTAGTGCTTACCAGGCCCTTGGCACGTTCATTATTCTAATGTTTTGGCTTTATTTCCTGGGGATCGTGCTTTTGTTTGGGGCGGTAATTAACGCCACGAATCAAAAATACGCGATGCGAACTTTAAATCTCAAGCACGTTCCCGGAATTAAATCTAAATGAAAACTATTGATTTTGAACAGTTTTGACTAATTGTTTAGAAAATTGGTCAAGGGTTTTGATGTCTTTAGCGTCGGGAGCTAAATTAATTTTAACGGATTTGGCGCCTCGTTTGGCCCCGGTTTTCTGAAAAGCGCGATCGAATTTGTCAACCGCAACGTTGTAATAATCACGGTAAAAAGTATCACCCGATCCGGCAACGCCGTAAATCTGGTTAGGTAACTTGATTGCTTTTAGATCGTCGTAAAAATCAAGTCCTTCTTCTGGCAAACGCCCTTCGTTATAAGTGTAAGCGCAGACGACGCAAACGTTAGCGGCTTTGAATTCGACCGGATCGGTTTGTGAAATCTCAGTTTCGGTGGTTTGAACCCCTAGGTCTTCTAGGCCTTCAGTAACGATATCAGCGACGTCTTCATTATTTCCGGTAATGGTGGCGAAAACTACGTGTGCTTTTAACAAAATTAATCGTTCCTTTCTGTTTCGTTAAATTACAGTATAATTTTTGGAGGAATCACTTTGCAACCTAAGGTGACTAAAATTAAAGCCCAGCGTCGACGGGGACGGTATAATGTCTATTTAAACGGTCGTTATGCATTCCCGATTAGTGAAGACGTTTTGATTCATTACCGTATTTTTAAAGGTAAGGTCGTTTCACCAGAATTAAAAAATAAGTTAATTCAGGCCGATCAAATCGCTAAACTTTATTCGCGGGCGGTCAGTTTCTTAGAACACCACTTACGAACTGAACGTGAAATTAGACGGAAACTAAGAAAGTGGACTGATGATCAACCAAAAATCACGCGGGTGATTGATAAACTGAAGCGCTTGAATTTAGTTGACGACCAGAATTACGCAGACTGTTACGTTCGGACCGTAGTTCGCGAGCAAAAGTACGGTCCCCAAGTTATAAAACGAAAACTCAGTTTAAAGGGAATTGCTAATGACCAAATTGCGGGTGCTTTAACTAATTTTTATCCACCCCGGGTGGTTCTTAAAAATGCGGTTCGCCAGGCTAAGCGGCAATTTCGTCATTATTATCGGGATGCTTTTCGGCGCCGGATCCAAAAATTAAGAACGAATTTGGCCAGGAAGGGTTATCCGTTCGATGTCATTAGTTCGGCAATTGCCCAAGCGGATTTCAGGGTCGACCCAAAACAACAGGAAAATTTATTAAATCAGCGGGCCAGGTTAGCTTGGCGTCATTATCGAAATCGCAATCGTCAGCAGCGGTGTTTCAAAACCAAGCGTTATCTTTTTCGGCAGGGGTTTTCGATTGATCAAATTAACCCGATTTTGAACAAAATTGCCGATCAGAATCGTTAAGTGAGCTTAAATCAAATGTTTCAAAAAATTACTAAATCTTCAATCATTTTTTGGTCACTCGAAATTTTAATCTTGATCACGATCATTTGGGTTGGCACCCAAATCGCGTTTTTGTTTTCGCCCGTTGGGGTTTTCGTTTCTTCGGTATTCGTCCCCATCATTTTGGCGGGTGTCTTGTATTATATGCTGAACCCGATCGTCAAATTTTTGATGAAGGTTAAGCTTTTTCATTGGCGGATTTCACGAACCACGGCGGTAATAATTATTTTTGGCGCGATTTTGCTGATTTTGGTTTATTTATTAACGTCGCTTTTTCCGCGGTTAATTTTTCAAATTACCCACCTGATTAATGATTTCCCTAAAATCACTAGGGAAACCCGGTTGACGGTTGATCATTTTTCGCGCAATCGCTGGCTGAGCCACCTTCCCGTTAAACGGTATTCAGCTCGGTTGCAGAGTTACGTTTACGAGAACGCCCGTGGACTTCTGACCGGGGTTACCGCCAGAGTTGGTGAAATGATTTCGCTGGCGACTAATTTCGTGATTACTGCGGTGACGGTACCGGTGATGCTGTTTTACATGTTGAAAGACGGTCATAAGTTACAGCCTTCGTTAGCCAAGATGATGCCGATCCGACACCGCAAGCGGGCCCTCGAGCTTTTAAACCGAATGAGTCAAACCATTTCTCATTATATCGGCGGTCAAATGATTGAATGCCTCTTTGTCGGGGTTTTTACTTCAATCGGTTATTTCTTAATTCATCAAAAGTACGCACTGCTGTTGGGAATCTTCGCCGGAATTTGTAATCTGATCCCGTACGTTGGGCCGTACCTCGGGATTCTGCCGTCACTGCTGGTGGCGCTGACTAGCGGAGTTTCCCAATTGATCTGGGTAGTAATCGTGGTAATTATCGTTCAGCAAATTGACGGGAATTTGATTTATCCAAACGTTATTGGCCGGACGCTTCAGATTCATCCGTTAACCATCATCATTATTTTGCTAGCGGCCGGTCACATTGCCGGATTAAGCGGAATGATTCTGGCAATTCCACTGTATGCGGTTGTGAAAACTGTTGTACAATATGTTTATAGTATTTGGCTAATTGAAGTTCGAAGAAAACGGGCTTGATGGCTGAATCAAAACCAATTTTCGATTATTTAACGTAGGTGATAAATTAATGAAGACCGTAATTACTTACGGGACGTTTGACCTTTTGCACAAGGGCCACGTTCGGTTACTAAAACGCGCCAAGGCCCTTGGCGATTATTTAATTGTGGGCCTTTCAACTGATGAATTTAACGAAATTAAGGGGAAACGTGCTTACATGTCCTATCATGATCGTAAATACGTTTTAGAGGCAATTAGGTACGTTGACAAGGTGATTCCCGAAAAAAATTGGGGCCAAAAAATTCACGATGTCAAAAAATATCACGTTGATGTTTTCGTAATGGGCGATGACTGGAAAGGCAAGTTCGATTTCTTAAAGAAATACTGCCAAGTTATCTATTTACCCAGGACCAAGGGGATTTCGACCACTAAGATTAAGCATGATTTGAGTTTAACCAGTGTCAACCGCTGGGAAACGAAAAAGTAGTTAACGGTTCAGTGTGGTTAGAATGAAAGGATTTCGTTATGAAGAAGCCTAGTTTGAGTTCGAGTATTAATAAGCGTCGGACTTTTGCGATTATTTCACATCCGGATGCTGGTAAGACGACGATCACTGAACATTTACTGCTCTTTGGCGGAGTGATTCACAAGGCCGGTTCGGTCAAAGCCAGAAAAACCGGTAGTTTCGCCACTTCGGACTGGATGGCAATTGAAAAGAAACGTGGAATTTCGGTTACGAGTTCCGTAATGCAATTTGATTACGGCGGCAAACGAATTAACATTTTGGATACGCCGGGCCACCAAGATTTTTCCGAAGATACTTATCGGACTTTAATGGCGGTTGATTCGGCGGTCATGGTGATTGATTCTGCTAAAGGAATTGAAGCCCAGACCAAAAAGTTATTTAAGATTTGTAGCATGCGCGGAATCCCGATTTTTACGTTTATGAATAAGATTGACCGGGACGCGAGAGACCCGATGGACTTGATCGGTCAATTGGAAGACGTTTTGGGGATCGAAGCTTACCCGATGAATTGGCCAATGGGTTCCGGCCGGATTTTACAGGGACTTTATGACCGCTACAATCACCGGCTAGCCATTTACTCTAATCAGAAAGACCGGCGAAAATACGTTCCGCTAGGCAAGGATGGTGAACCGGTTCAGCCGACTCCGGTTACTAAGACCGGGGTTTATAAAGAAGCTAAGGCCAGTATGGATTTGATTAACGAAGCCGGGAACCAGTTCAGCGAAGACAAGATTTTACACGGTAAACAGACTCCGGTCTTCTTCGGTTCGGCGTTAACTGATTTTGGGGTTCGGACGTTTTTAAACGGGTATTTGAACTTTGCACCGGCTCCCGAACCACACCGGGCTTTGATTAATGATCAGCCTCACGAAATTCAGCCCACCACTCCGCAATTTACCGGTTTCGTCTTTAAAATTCAGGCTAATATGAATCCGCGTCATCGGGACCGGATCGCGTTCGTTCGGATCTGTTCAGGACGGTTTGAAAAGGGAATGACCGTTACCCTTGAACGAACCCAGCGCCAGTTGAGGCTTTCGAACGTCACCGAATTCATTGCAAACACCAGAGAAAACGTTAACCGGGCGGTCGCTGGTGATATTATCGGCTTGTACGATACCGGTAATTTTCAAATTGGCGATACAATTTATTCCGGCAAACAATCGGTCAAATTCAAGAAGCTCCCGCAATTTACTCCGGAATTATTTGCGAGAGTTAGCGCTAAGAACGTGATGAAGCAGAAATCATTTCATAAGGGAATTCATCAATTAGTTCAAGAAGGTGCCGTCCAACTTTTCCGGAGCCCAACGTCTAATGATTACGTTTTAGGTGCCGTTGGTGATTTGCAATTCCAGGTTTTTCAGTTCCGAATGAAAAATGAATATAACTCTGACGTTAATTTGGTTCGTCTAGGTCATAAAACGGCTCGCTGGGTTGATAATCCAGAAAAGCTAACGAAACGAATGCCTTCAGCACGGAATTTACTGGTTAAAGACCAGAAAAATCAACCGTTATTTTTGTTTGATAATAATTTCGCAATGCGTTGGTTTAAGAACAAGTACCCGAACGTTAAGTTAACGGCAAAATTATAAAGAAGACAAGGAGATTTCTATGAAAAAACGTTTAACGGCGTGCACAAGTGTTTTGGTTGGCAAAAAAGCTTCAATTGACGGTTCGACAATGATCGCCAGAAATGATGATACGTTTCTGCCGCTAACCCCGCAACGCTTTTTTGTTCATCCAGCAGTTGACCAGCCGAACCGGACGTGGGTTTCGAATCAAAATGGTTTTAAGGCTAGATTACCTGACCAAGCTCAACGTTATTTATTAACTCCTAACGCTGACGTAACTCACGAAGGGGTCTTTGCCGAAAGCGGAATTAACCAGAAAAACGTTGCCATGAGTGCAACCGAAAGTGTCTACGGTAATGAACGGGCACTGGCTTGTGATCCGTGGATTAAAAACGGTTTAGCCGAAGATTCGCTGCAGTCGTTAGTGCTTCCTTACATTGATTCCGCGCGTGACGGGGTTAAATACCTTGGTAAACTAATCAAAAAGTATGGTTCACCCGAAGGTAACGGGGTGTTATTCAGCGACCGCAATGAAGTGTGGTACATGGAAATCGTGACCGGACACGAATGGGTTGCTGAACGAATTCCCGATGACGCTTACGCGATTTGCGCAAACGAAGTCGCAATTCAGCAGGTTGATTTTAACGATCCGGATCATTTTATGTTTGAACCCCACTTAGCTGATTTTGTAAAGCAAAATCACCTGAATCCGGATGCTCAAGGTTTTAATTTTCGCCATATCTTCGGAACTTTTAACCGGAAGGACCGTTTTTATAATACGCCGCGGGTTTGGTACGGTCAGCATTTGCTGAATCCGGAAATTAAACGCTCGCCGATTTCTGGTGATTTGCCGTTTATTTGCCGCACCAATCACCGGATCAGTGTTGAAGACGTGGAAAAGATCTTGGGATCTCATTATAACGAAACTCCTTACGATCCATTGGGTCGTGGCCCGCGTGATCAACGGCTCCGGTTTCGACCGATCGCGATGAACCGAACCCAGAATTCACACGTTTTGCAGATTCGCAATGACGTCCCCGCCGATCGTTCCGCAATTATGTGGCTGTGCTTTGGCATTCCAGCGTTTAGTCCCTACGTACCGTTCTTTAGCAATACCAACGATACCGATCCGTCTTACGCTAATACACCGTTACATCTTGATTCAAAAAGCGCCTACTGGATGTACCGAAAGCTCTCGATGCTAGTTGAGTCCCATTACGCTAAATTTGCCCAAGAAGATACCGATTTCTTGACGTCGACTCAGCAGCTCTTTCGGCAGCACGTTGCTTCAGCGATTCGCGGTTCTAGTGACATGGCCGGTGGTCAATTAACGGATTACTTTACTAATCAGAATCATCGGCTTGTGGCTAAAATGCGCCAGGCTACTAATCGTTTTTGTAATCACTTGATTGCGGAAGGCTTAACGCTTTCGAAATTAACCTATAACATGGACCGGAATTTGTAAGCTAGAATTAATCTAAATTAAAAGCCCCGTGAATTTTACTTAATTCACGAGGCTTTTTTAATTATTTAATGATTGATTATTTAGCTTTAGATTTAGTTGGTCGAACGTAAATTCGGTGATGCTGATCAACGTCGGCCGTCAGGTTAGTAGTGCTCTGGTGGTCTAAGTAATAATCAGCCACTTTGTCTTCGATCTGTTCTTGAATGACCCGTCTTAACGGTCGGGCACCCATTGCTGGATCGTACCCCAGGTCAACTAACCGGTGCTGAGCAGCTTTGGTGACCAAAATATGAAAACCATGTGGCTTAATCATGTTGTTAACTTTATCAAGCATCAGCCGCACAATTTTGGTTAAGTCACGTTTAGTGAGCTGATGGAATTGAATGATGTCATCGAACCGGTTCAGGAATTCCGGTTTGAAATAATCGGTAAGGTGACCAATTACGTTGTGGGTCGTACCTTTTGAACTAGCGCCAAAACCGACGTTAGCTTCTGAATCACCAGTTCCAGCGTTACTGGTCATGATGATGACCGTATCCTTGAACGAAACGGTCCGACCGTGAGAATCGGTTAGACGACCGTCATCTAAGACTTGCAAGAACGTGTGCAGAACGTCGGGATGGGCCTTTTCGACTTCGTCCAGTAGGATTAAGCAGTACGGATGCCGGCGCACTTTTTCGGTTAATTGACCGGCCTGGTCGTAGCCGACGTAGCCGGGCGCTGAACCAATCAATTTTGAAATTGACTGTGGATCCCGGTATTCTGACATATCGAACCGGAACATCGCGTTTTCGGAACCAAAGAGTTCCTTAGCTAATTGCTTAGCGAGTTCCGTTTTACCGATTCCGGTGGTGCCAACGAACAGGAACGAACCAATTGGCCGACCAGTACCGTTAAAACCGATCCGGTTTCTTTTAATTGCTTGGGCAACTTTGTCCACGGCTTGGTCTTGACCGATAATGTGTTTTTTCAGATCAGGTGCCAGATCCTTAAGCTGTTCTTCTTCTTTACGCTGTAACTTGCCAACCGGAATGTGGGTGATTTCTTCAACGATTTTTTCCATATCACGTTTGGTAACCCGCGGGACGCTCTGGTTCTTTAACTGGCCCTTCTGCTTAGTTTGATCCAATTTCTTGATCTGATCTCGGTAGTAGGCGGCCTTTTCGTAATCTTCCTGTTTAAGGGCGGATTCTTTTTGTCCTTCGTCATTTTTGACCTGCTGATTAATGGTCTTAGGATCCACCACGTTAATGGTGAGGTTCTTTCTCGATCCCGATTCATCAAGTAGGTCGATTGCTTTATCGGGAAGGAACCGTCCTTGAATGTATCGATCCGATAATTTTACCGCGGCTTTGATCGCGCTGTCGGTGTAGTGAACGTGATGATAATCTTCGTATTTCTTCTGGATTCCTTTGAGGATTTTAACGGCTTCTTTAGGGGATGGCTCGTTGACCATGACGGTTTGTAAACGTCGAGCTAGAGCGGCATCCTTTTCGATGTCACGATATTCCTTTAAAGTCGTCGCCCCGATTAATTGAAAAGATCCGCGGGCTAAAGCAGGCTTTAGAACGTTTCCGGCATCCATTCCGCCTTGGGCGTTTCCAGCTCCCATGATTTCGTGGATTTCGTCAATAAATAGGATGATGTTCGGGTTAGACTTAACTTCGTTAATCATTTCCTGCATCCGACGTTCGAACTGGCCCCGGATTCCGGTTCCCTGAATTAGTGAAACGACGTCAAGCCGAATAATTTGCTTATGGAGCAATTTAACCGGCACGTTGCCCGAAGCAATTCGAAGGGCTAACCCTTCGACAACGGCCGTTTTACCAACTCCCGCTTCACCAATTAGGACCGGGTTGTTCTTCCGCCGCCGGTTTAAAACTTCAATTACTCTGGCAATTTCTTTATCACGGCCGATTACCGGGTCAATTTTTCCTTGCCGGGCTAATTCGGTCATGTTGATTCCGTAGCGGCCCAGAACTCCGCTTGGCTTAGTTGCGTTATTATTGTTGTGGTTATTATTACGATTCGAGTTGCCACCTTGGCCGGATGGCACTTGCTGAAAGCCGAACGGACGACCAGCGGAGCCACCTTGCATTGCTCTGAAGATGTTATCTAAGTTGCCAAACCCGAATGGATCTTCCGCCATGTTGACACCCCCGTATTTTGGATTAAATCTTCTTCTCTGCTGAGTGAGAAGCTGATAACAGTTTTGGCATAAATCGATCCGCCGTCTTTGACCATTAACGTTAATGTAAAGATGGATGGTGGCTCGATTCTTATGGCAGTTTTGACATAACATATTGTTTTGCCTTCTTTTGAAAACTGTTTCGATAATTATTGATAAGTCTTTTCTTATTATAATCGATTTAGCGTTGAATCACCAAAGATCACATTGATTGACCTTTTTTGACCTTTCCCAATTAGAATATCACGTTTTAAGTAAGAGGCCAAAGAATTGAACCTTTTAACTGGCTGAACCTGATTATTAATTCGTAATTAAATTATGATACAATAAAAATTAAAGGAAGAAACGTATGAAAAGTGTTTCTGATTACACTAAACTTTTAAACCAACTTAAAGATTCGCAGATTAATTCCATTTTGATCGGACCTGATGATTTTGCTAATTTTCAGGCGGCCTTTATGGAATTCCCGACCCGGAAACGGATCGTCGGGTCTGCTAAGTTAAATGGTCAAATTACTTATACTTATGATCGAAATTAAAATTGATTTTTGGTCTGTTAACAAGGGGAAGATCGAATGAAAAAACGTCGATTTAAAATTACCGCAGAAACCGGGATTCACGCTCGTCCAGCAACACTTCTGGTTCAAACTGCGACTCGATACGATTCGCAAATTACTTTGATTTATAACCATAAGTCAGTTGATTTAAAGTCAATTATGGGAGTGATGTCCCTGGGAGTAGGGCAAGGAGCTCAAATCACCGTTACCGCTGATGGTAAGGATGAGGATGCGGCAATTGATAAGATTGCTGCGGTAATGAAAAAGGAAGGCCTTTCTGATTAGTTATGAAGCGATTGGAAGGGATTTCCGCCAGTAATGGAATTGCGATCGCGCCGGTTTATAAAATTGTTACTCCCGATTTATCGTTTAAGAAACGCCGGGTCGTTAAAACTTCGGCTGAAATAAAACGTTTTATGGTGGCGCTTCGCAAGTCATTGGCGGATCTTAAGGTGATTAAGGCCAACGTTTTACGGAATCTTGGCAACCAGAATGCCCACATCTTTCAGTCTCACATTGACGTCTTGACTAATAATCGGTTTACGGATGCCGTTAAGCGTCAGATTCAGTATGATAAGTTAAACGCGGAATGGGCCCTCGAAACGATTGCCAAGAATATGATCCGGGCGCTAGTTAACAATCACCATAATTTAAATGGTAATCACATGATTATCAAGGCTGCCAAACTGAAGATTAATTTTATCCGCGACGTAACCAAACGAATCTTAAGTCATTTGCTGGGGCATCGGTTACCTAACCTAGCCCTGATTAACCGACCGGTGATTATCGTGGCCCATGATTTACTGCCGAGTGATATGGCTCAGCTGAACACTAATTACGTTAAGGGTGCGGTTGCTGATCTAGGTGGAAAGACCGCTCATTCGGCAATCATCGCGAAGACGCTAAAAATGCCGGCCGTGGTTGGAATTAAGGGAATTACTAATTATGTTTCGGCTAATGATCTTTTGGCGGTCGATGGCGCGAAGGGAACGGTGATCATTAATCCGAACCCCAGCCAAATTAAACGTTATCGTCGTAAACTGAAAAATTATTCGTTCAAACTGAAGCATTTGAATTACCTTAAAAAGAGTCCCACCGTTTCGGCTGACGGAGTTCCAATGCGGATCGCGGCTAACGTTAATAATTTTCGTGATATTGCACCGGCTAATGACGTCGGTGCCGAGGGAATCGGCCTTTGCCGAACCGAATTTTTATTCATGAATTTTTCGCACCTGCCGAGTGAAAACGAACAATTTCACGTTTATAAGAGAATCGTTTTACAGGCGAAAAATCATTCGGTGACATTTCGGACTTTAGACGTTGGCGGTGATAAACGAATTGCTTATTTGAAACAGCCTCGTGAACGTAATCCGTTCTTGGGCTATCGTGGGATTCGGTTCTGCCTTGATCACACTAAGCTGTTTCGGACCCAGTTGCGGGCGCTTCTTCGGGCTTCGGCTTACGGTAAAATTTCAATTATTTTTCCGTTGATTTCGACCATTCAAGAATTTCGGGATGCAAAAACGATTTTGGAAGAGGAACGTCGTCGACTAATTCAGCACGGAATTTTGGTTGGCCAGATTAAAGTTGGCCTGATGATTGAAACCCCGGCAGCAGCGCTGATGGCCGACAAGCTCACCAAGCTGGCGGACGTCGTTAACGTTGGAACTAATGATTTAATTCAATTTATGATGGCGGCCGATCGAGGCAATAACTTGGTCGCTAATTTGTACTTACCGTTTGATCCATCAGTGATTCGGATGATTCAGTTAATCGTCAGTTGCTGTCACCGGAACCAGACTTCAGTTTGCGTATGCGGGGAGATGGCGGCAAGTTCAATTGCGATTCCGTTATTGTTAGGAATGGGAGTTAATCAACTTTCGATGAATAGCGTTTCAATCTTAAAATCGCGGTCGTTAGTTAAAAAATTAAGAGTTGCTCGAATGCGAAAATTAGTTAATCAAGTTGTTCACCAAGCTACCGATGAGATTGAAGTGGTTAGAATGGTGCGAAAATTGATTGGCAATTGTTTTTAAGGTGGCGGTTTATTATTAACGTTGGAATTTTTACTGATACTTATTTTCCACAGGTTAGTGGAGTCGCCACTTCGATTAAGACGCTTAAAGAACAACTGGAAGATCATGGCCATCAAGTTTACATATTCACTACGACCGATCCTCACGTTCCTAAAAATACTTATGAGCACAATATTTTTCGATTCTCGAGCATTCCGTTTATTTCGTTTACTGACCGGCGAATTGCAATTCGGGGGCTTTTTAGAGCTTACCGGATTGCTAAACAATTAAATTTGGATATTGTTCATACCCAAACCGAGTTTTCAATGGGGATTATCGGCCGGTTTGTGGCCAAGAAATTAAAAATTCCCTGTTTGCATACTTACCACACGATGTACGAAGACTATTTGCATTACGTGGCGCGCGGGAAGTTACTTAAACCGATTCACGTCAAAGAAGGAACTCTAGTTTTTTGTCATCATCTGGACGGAGTGATTGCCCCCAGTAAACGGGTCTTAGATAAATTAACTTCTTACGGGGTCAAAAGCCCGATTCGGGTGATTCCGACGGGGATTAACGTCGCTCATTATAACCAGGGTCGGTACCAGGATTTACGTCCTGAGTTTGGTTTTACCGCAAAGACTCCGGTTCTCGGTTAGTCGGCTTGCTTACGAAAAGAATATTCGGGAGTTAATTGACGCGATGCCACTGATTCTTCGCCAAGTCCCCGAAGCAAAATTAGTGATCGTCGGTGACGGGCCGGCTAAGGCAGATTTGCTTAATCAAACTAAAGCGTTGCACTTGACTCACCAGATCATTTTTACCGGGGAAGTTAACAACGAAGACGTGAACCAGTATTATCACATGGCGAACGTTTTTGTTTCAACTTCTAATTCTGAATCGCAGGGCCTGACCTACATTGAAGCAATGGCGACCGGCCTAAAAGTCGTGGTGGTTAGAAGTGCTTATACCCAGGATCTGCTTAACCATAAATCGCTCGGAATGACTTTTCGTTCGGAAGCCGAATACGTGAACGAGGTGGTTACCTATTTAAAACACGGTGATCGTTACCGGTTGCTTGATAACCACCTTCGCCAGCAAAAGCTTCGTGAAATTTCTTCAACTAATTTTGAAAAGAAAGTCGTCGCTTTTTATCGAAGCTGTCAGCTTAATTTTGAAAAACGAATTAGTGCTGCTAATTAACGGGGGATTTAAGTGCTCAAAATTGATATGTTTTCAACCGCTGATTCAGTTAAGGGTCAGGGAGTCGGTAGTGTTTATGATGAACTAATGAACCTGCTGCGGGATCACTTTGCGGATCAGCTTCAGGTTGAAGTAAATCGCTACGATCGAGCTGACGTTAGCCAATACCACACCATTAATTTACCGTTTTATTTTTCAACTTTTTCTAAAAAACGCGGCCGAAAAGTTGGGATGGTTCATTTCCTGCCCGAAACTCTTGACCAAAGCTTAAAGTTACCGAAATTATTTAAATGGTTTTTTTATCATTACGTAATTAATTTTTACCGACGAATGGATCAGTTAGTGGTGGTTAATCCGGCGTTTATTCCTAAACTGGTGGCTTACGGAATTCCTAGGCAGCGAATCACTTACGTCCCTAATTTCGTTAATCATCGTGAATTTCATCCGGCTTCGCGAGAATATAAATTAAAATTGCGAAGAAAGTATGGATATGATGATCGTCAGTTCATAATTTTAGGGAGTGGTCAGGTCCAGACCCGGAAAGGGGTAATGGACTTTATTCGTTTAGCACGGCTCAACCCCGAGATTCAATTTATTTGGGTTGGTGGCTTTTCGTTTGGAAAGTTAACGGCCGGTTATTCCAAACTGAAGACTATGGTTGAACATCCGCCGGTTAATTTAACGTTTCCGGGGATTGTTGACCGAAAAGCGATGGGTAGTTATTATCAACTTGCTGATTTATTCCTGCTGCCGTCGTACAATGAACTGTTCCCAATGTCAGCTTTAGAAGCCTTTAATTGCGGAATCCCGGTAGTTTTACGGGACTTAAGTTTATACCGGGTGATTTTTGGTCATAATTATGCAACTTTTAGTTCATTATCGAACTTGAATCAAGTTGTTCACGAGTTGGTAAATCAGTCATCTCTATTGGCTGACTTGCGCAGGAAGTCACTTGTGGTCGCCAAACGGTATTCAAGTGCTCGACTTGCTAAAATTTGGCTGGCGTTTTATCAAAATCAAGCAAAGCGGGGCGAAAAATGTCAAGAAAAAATGTCTTTTCGTTAATCGGGGTAGTTAGTTTTGGCCTCTTGATTCTTTTGTACATGCTAAGGAACGTTAAAATTAGCGTTTTACTTAATGATTTTGATACAATCAATTGGTGGTGGATTAGCGTTGCGCTGATCTGCATTATTTTATACCTTGGTTTAGAAGGGTTAGTTACTAAAACTTTGATGAACAATCAGGTTAGTAATTTTTCGTTTCGCGACTCGTTTCGGGTTCCGCTGGTTGAACAATTATTTAACGGGATTACACCGTTTTCTTCCGGCGGGCAGCCGGCTCAATTGCTTATCATGCTTCAAACCGGGGTTGACGGTGGTCGAGCAAGTTCGGCACTCTTGATGAAATTCGTTATTTTTCAAAGCATGATCGTGATCAACTTCGGAATTAGTTTGTTGATCGGGTTCCATTACGTCGTTGAAAAAATGAGTTACTTGTCACTTTTGGTTTTATTTGGCTTCTTGATCCATTTATTGGTAATTGTGGCGCTATTGCTAGTGATGTACTGGAATTCTTTTACTAAAAAATTGGTTCATCAGTTAATTCGCCCGGCGGGATGGTTTATGAAACCAGCTCGTTTGCTTCGGCTTCGTCAGATGCTGGATCATAAAATTGATATTTTTTATTTGGAAAGCGTCAAGATGGCTCATCAATGGCGATTATTACTAAAGCTCATTTTGATTACTTTTTTTCAGCTTTTTTTCTATTATTTAATTCCCTACTTTATTATGTTAAGTTTGGGATATTCAGACGTGAATTTAATCATGGTCGTTAGTTTGCACGTCCTGATTTTTATGATCATTTCGTTATTTCCGATTCCCGGTGGGTCCGGTGGCGCTGAATACAGTTTCTCAATTCTGTTCAGGAATTACGTTACTAATCCCGATAAATTATTATTAGCGTTAATTATTTGGCGGCTCTTGACCTATTATTTAGGAATGTTTTTGGGCGTCATTGCGCTATTTATTAAACCGGACCGGGTTCATAATTAAATATTGATGATTTGTGGAGGGATAGAAAATGTCAGGTTGTTTGAAGAAATGCAGACACTTCCTGAACACTAAATTTGGCTTCTTTCTTTTGGTCATTTTACTGTTTTGGATTAAAACTTATTTTGCTTACAATACTTATTTTACACTCGGCGCTAAGGGCGGAATTCAGCAGTTTCTGCTGCTAATTAATCCGATCCCGGCAGCCTTACTATTGTTTGGGATCGCCCTTTATTTTAACGGTAAATTAGCGTATTGGTTAATGATTATTATTGATGCTTTAGAATCGACTTGGATCTTTGCCAATATTCTGTATTATCGAGAATTTTCCGATTTTCTCTCGTTCGGGATTATCAAGGGCTCGGGAGCTGCCGGAAATAATTTAAGTAAAAGTCTTGACAGCATTATTCACCCGATGGACTTTGCGGTATTTGCCGACGTCATAATTTTAATTTTGCTGATTGGGTTTAAAGTAGTTAAAATTGATCCGCGAAAATTCAAGAAGAAAAACGCGCTGGAAGTCACCGCTTTTTCGCTAGTTCTGATGTTCGCCGAATTTGGAATGTCGAACGCTAACCGTTCGGGATTGCTAACTAGGACTTTTGATAATAATTACATTGTTAAGTATCTAGGCTTTAACGAATACGCGGCGTTTAACGCGTACCAGACTCACCAGGAAAGTTCGACCCGAACTAAAGCTAAACCAAATGATATTAAGGGCGCTCTTCGGTTCATTAAGCAGCACCGAGCTAAACCAAATATTCAATATTACGGTAAGGCAAAGGGCAAGAACGTTTTCATTATTCATTTAGAAAGCTTTCAGCAGTTTCTAATTGATTATCGGGTTCACGGCAAGCTGGTTACGCCGAACATTGATAAGTTTTATCATAACCAGCACACAATTGCCTTTGATAATTTTTATCACCAGGTTGCTCAAGGAAAAACTTCGGATGCCGAAATGATGCTTGAAAATTCGTTGTTTGGCTTACCACAAGGCTCAGCAATGGTAACTTACGGAACCCAGAATACTTATCAAGCTGCACCGGCAATTTTGGATCAGCATGGTTATACGACCGCCGCGATGCACGGTGACGTCCCTAGCTTTTGGAACCGGGGCAATACCTATAAGTCATGGGGATATCAATACTTCTTTGATTCTAAGTATTATCATGAAAAACCGTCTTATAACGTTGGCTACGGATTAAAGGATAAGATCTTTTTCCACGATGCTGCTAAATATATTCAGCAGTTGCCTCAGCCGTTTTATACTAAATTAATTACTTTAACTAATCATTATCCTTACCAGCTTGATAAGCAGAACACGAGTTTCCCGGCGACTAAGACCGGAGATAATACCGTTGATCCATACGTTCAGACTGCTCACTATCTTGATCAAGCGTTTGGTGAATTCTTGAATTACTTGCACAAGACTGGTTTGGATAAAAACAGTGTAGTGGTTGCGTATGGTGACCATTACGGGATCTCTAATAATCACCGTCCCGCAATTGCTCAACTGCTTCATAAGAATCATATTAATAGTTATGATCTGGCCCAATTTCAAAAGGTACCGTTTATGATTAATTACCGAGGTCTCCAGGGTAAAGTTGATCACACGTACGGTGGTGAAATTGATGTTTTGCCGACGCTGCTTCATTTATTAGGGATTAAAGATAATCATACGGTTCAGTTCGGGAATGACTTGCTTTCTCAGCATCGTGACCAAGTAGTTGCGTTTCGGAATGGCAATTTTGTCACACCGACTTATACGGTAATGGGAAGTACCGTTTATTTGACCAAGAATGGGCGAAAGATTAAGCCGAATTCCAGTCAACGAAAACAAATTAAGGCTGATCGGAAATTGGTTAATAAAGAGTTGTCGCTTTCTGATCACGTGATTTACGGTGATTTGCTCCGCTTCTATCATTTGAAGGGCTTTAAGAAAGTTGACAAGAAAGATTATGATTACAAACCTAGTTATGGTTTACGGTTACTTAAGAGAGCAAACCGAAAGAAGCATAACAGTATTATGGATAAGAATCACGATCGTTTGATTAAATACGTGACCAATGCTCCCGAATTAAAGCATTAGTAATTTACTAAATTTAATCAGCACTCCGTTTAATGAGGATGCTCTGCTTTTAAAATTAGGACGTCATTATTTTGCGGAGTGCTTTTTTGGTGGAAAATTATTAAAACGTTTTTCTGATCATGGCCAGTTCTTAAGTAATGATTTAGTTTGATTCGAAGAATATGGGTTAGGGGTGCGGTGCTTTTCCAAGTTCATGGTTGGTACTTAATTTAAAATTGAAATGTTTTGAATACTAGATAATTAAGCGATTCT
>CAKQCC010000012.1 GCA_934216625.1 uncultured Lactobacillaceae bacterium | reverse complement strand
TTACCCTGATTTAAGGGAACAAAAGTATTTGCCTGACGAGCGGGCACTCGCTTATGATAACGGGGGCCAGTTGTTGGGCGTTGACCCGCAGACCGGTGACTTGACGGATGAAAATGATTCGGCTTCGGCACCTAGTTTATCAATGACCAGGCTGACCCGCTTGTTAGATAGTGAACTAAAGCTGAAGGCGAATCGTCAGTTCGTTCGGGTCCCGGTTCGAAAATTAAATCGCCATCTTTAATGAAGTAAAAAAATAATCACGTCCCGAAACGGGGCGTGATTATTTTAGTTATTGAATTTGATATTTACAGCGCAAACTTCTTGATCGCGTAAGCTACGCCGTTTTCGTTGTTGGTTTTAGTAACGAACTGGGCGTTTTGCTTATCTTCGGGGATGGCGTTGCCCATGGCGACACCCAAGCCAGCGCGCTTGATCATTGACAGGTCGTTACCCTGATCACCGAGCGCCATTACTTGATCGGGCTGGATCCCGAGCTGACTAGCCAGTTTCAGTAAAGTTTTGCCCTTGCTGACGCCTTTGTGCAGCGCTTCCAAAAAGACGGGCTCGGTCTGAACGATGTACATGTCGTCATAGAGTGATTTCGGTAGGTCCCTTTTCATAGCGGTAATCCGCTTAGGTTCGGCGATCCACATGGTTTTTGAAATCATCAGACTCGGTTTGATTTCTTCCGGGGTTCGGTAGCGAAGCGGCAGGTTGACTAAGCTGGCTTCATAGATGGTGTACTTGCTGATGTTTCGGTTCAACGCGTAAATCGCGTTTGGGGTTTCAATTTGAAAATTGACGTGGAACTTCCGGCTGATCATTTCGGCCTTTAAGTAGTTGTCATAACTAAGGCGGGCGTCGTCAATGACTTTGCCGTCGGTGCTTTGGGCGATCGCGCCGTTGAAGCCGACCACGTATTCGTCGGGGCCCTGAATGTGTAGCTGTTTGAGGTAACGAACGGTCCCGCTGAGCGGCCGACCGGTGCAGATTACAATTTTGATGCCTTGCCGACGGGCAGCGGTAATGACCCGCTGCGTCGTCTGGGTAAGTTGTTTCTGGTCGTTGACGAGGGTTCCGTCAATGTCAATTCCAATCATTTTAATGTCCATCACTACTTCACCTTTCCAAACCTTGATAATCATTTCTTATTATAATCAGAAGTTGAATCGATGTTCAAATTGGAACGATTAGGTCTATAATTTATTTAGAAGGAGGGATGAGCGTGTTTAATGATGAAGTTACGTCCGGAGCCGAACAACAGCCGGTCGCCATTCATTTAACTACATATATTCAGCAGAGCGGTGACGTTTCCAGTTTTAATTTCAACGTCCGCGGCAAATTGTTTCGGATGGGCGACATCGTGTACTTGAGGTTCATGGAAGATGATCAACATAATGGTCACGCGGTCCCGGTCACGGTTCGGATCAACGCCAACGGCCACGTTAAATTGACGCGTTCGGGCGCTAACCAGCTTCAGCTTAATTTTATTCAGGGTAAACGGGTTGAAGCTCGTTACCAGACTCCCGCGGGAATGCTGCCGATCGATACGGTGACCCCGAACGTTGATCTGCAATACCGGAACCGACCGTTTAGCGGCAGCTTGCGGGTTGATTATGATTTGTATGCCGAAAGACAGCTGCTGGGTCGTTATCGATTACAATTGCAATTTACGGTGTAAACTAGTAAAATGTCCAATATAAATAGAAGGGGCGCATGTAGTTTGAAGCTTGGGAAACTTGATAACGAAAATAAAGACGAATTATCAATGGTAGAAGTTGCTCACGAGATTTTACGACAACGAGGCGACGTTCTGTCGTTCGCGAATTTAACTAACCAGATTCAGAAGTATTTAGGTGCTTCGAATGCGGACATCCGGAACCGGATCGTTCAGTTTTATACTGATTTGAATACCGACGGCAGTTTTATCTCACTCGGTGATAACCTCTGGGGCCTGCGAACTTGGTACCCATACAAGTCCATTAACGAAGCAACGGTTAAACCGGAAGACGAAAACGAGACTGCCCCTAAGGACCCGCGCCGAAAAGTGGACGCTTTCTTGGATGACGCCAGTGAAAACGACGACGTGATCGATTACGACGAGGATTCGGATTCAGAGAACTTGAACGCCGAAGAACGTGGCTATCGACAAGATCTGAAGCATTCCGGTAACGATAACCCGTTGACTGAAGAAGAGTTTAACCGAACCCAGAATAAGCGTCAGGACAATTGATTTTTAGTCGAGCTAATCAATTTAATTATAATTTAAATCGGGCTTCTCGCGCGCTTGAACGCGAGACTGATGTTTAGATTATCAAAAAAGGGCTTCCCGTTAATTAACGATGGGAAGTTTTTTAGTGTTTTCATGAGATTTTGGATAAGGGGTATCGTGCATTGACAAAGTATATTTTCGTAACCGGTGGAGTTTGTTCTTCCCTAGGTAAAGGGATCGTTTCGGCTTCGATTGGTCGGTTGTTGAAGAACCGAAAATTAAACATCACGATTCAAAAGTGTGATCCCTACATTAACGTTGATCCGGGAACGATGAGCCCGTACCAGCACGGTGAAGTCTTCGTCACGAACGACGGGGCCGAAACTGACCTGGATCTGGGTCACTACGAACGGTTCATTGACAATGATTTGAATAAGTATTCTAATTTGACGACCGGTCAGGTGTACTCGGAAGTGATTAAGAAGGAACGCCGTGGTGATTACCTGGGAGCCTGCGTTCAGGTCATCCCGCACATCACCGGCATGATCAAAGACAAGATTGAGCAGGACGCTAAGGCAACTCACGCTGACGTGGTGATTACCGAAATTGGCGGGACCGTTGGTGACATGGAGTCCCAACCGTTCTTAGAAGCCATTCGTGAGATGAAGAACGACGTGGGTGCCGATAACGTCTGCTACGTGCACGTGACTCTGGTTCCGTATCTGCACGCGGCTAAGGAAATGAAGACGAAGCCGACTCAGCACAGTGTTCAGAAGCTCCGGGCTTACGGGATTCAGCCCAACATTATCGTAACGCGGAACGAAAAACCGATGACCAAGACGATGATCAAGAAGATCTCGATGTTTTGTGACGTGGAACCGAAAGCCGTAGTTCAGTCGATTGATGAACCCACGATTTATAAAGTTCCGCTGATTTTGCAGCAGCAGGGCCTTGATGATCTGATCTTGCATCACCTGGGCATTAGCGCTCCACGGGCTGACATGAGTGAATGGCACCGGTTAGCTCACCACGTCCTTAATTTGAAGCACACCGTCAACATTGATTTGGTCGGCAAGTACGTTTCGCTAAAAGATGCCTACATCTCGGTGGATGCCGCTTTACACCACGCCGGTTACCCGGTTAACTCGAAAGTTAAAGTTCACTACATTGATGCCGAAAGCATTACGGACTCAAACGTTGATAAGGTTCTGGGCAAAGCCGACGGGATCTTGGTACCCGGTGGCTTTGGCAGCCGGGGAATTGAAGGCATGATTCGGGCCTGCCGCTACGCTCGAACCCATGACGTTCCGTACCTCGGGGTTTGCCTCGGGATGCAAATCGCCAGCATTGAATTTGCGCGGGACGTTCTGGGTGAAAAGGACGCCAATTCAACCGAATTTGATCCGTACACTAAACACAAGGTTATTGATTTGATGGCTGACCAGTCCGACATTGACAACATGGGCGGTACCCAACGCTTGGGTGCGTACCCTTGTAAGTTAAAGCCAGGTACCGTCACCGCGAAAGCTTACGGCGGTAAGAAGTTAATTCACGAACGGCACCGTCACCGTTATGAATTTAATAACGCTTACCGAAAACCAATGACTGACCACGGTTTGGTAATTTCCGGGACGTCACCTGATAATCACCTGGTTGAAGTAATTGAATTGCCGAACAAGAAGTTCTTCGTTGGTTCGCAGTACCATCCCGAATTCTTGTCACGGCCGACCCGTCCCGAAGGACTTTTCAAATCGTTCGTCGCGGCTGCGTTCAGTCAACGCCACCACGAGAGTAAGTAAGCTCAGGTCTTGAAATAATTGTAATTGAGGCAATGAAGCAATGAACGAAATGATAATTCACGGCGGTAATTGGCTGTCGGGCAAAGTGACGATCGGTGGTGCCAAGAACAGCACCGTAGCTTTGATTCCTGCCGCCATTTTGGCGGATTCACCGGTTAAACTAGAAATGGTGCCCGACATCTTGGACGTTCATAATTTGATGCTGATCTTGGAATCGATGGACGTCCCGTCCGAATTTGTTCACCGGGCCATCACGATCGATCCGCGCCACATCGTCGACAGTAAGCTTTCCGGAAGGGCCATCGCGAGCTTGCGGGCTTCGTATTATTTTATGGGGGCGTTGCTGGGCCGTTTTGGTCACGCCACCGTTAACCTGCCGGGCGGTGATAGCTTTGGCCCCCGGCCGATCGATCAGCACATTAAGGCCTTTCAAAAATTGGGCGCGGACGTGACCGAAAATCACGGCTGCATTCATTTGACGACCCATGACCGTGGCCTGCACGGCGCCCGGATTCATCTAGCGATGGTTTCGGTAGGTGCCACCATTAATTCACTGCTGGCGGCCGTTAAAGCTCACGGGACCACCGTAATTGAAAACGCCGCGAAGGAACCCGAGATCATTGACGTCGTTGATTTCTTGAACGAGATGGGCGCCCGAATTACCGGTGAAGGGACCCGTCGGATTGTGGTTCGTGGGGTCACTTCGCTTCATGCGGAACGCCCCCACCGGATTATTCCGGACCGGATTGAAGCGGGAACCTATCTTTCAATGGCGGCCGCAATTGGAAACGGGGTCGAAATTCAGGACGTGATCCCAAAACATCTGGCTTCGTTTCTTGACAAGCTGCGTGAAATGGGTCTGAAACTCCGCGTTCAGAAACACGAGATTTACGTTCCGCACGTTGATCGCGTCAAGGGCGTTCAGATTACAACCGCACCGTTTCCGGGCTTCGCAACTGATCTCCAACAGCCGATTACCCCGTTGTTGCTGCGGGCCGACGGTAAAAGCGTGATTCGTGACACGATTTATCCGCACCGCAATAAACACGTTGCCCAGTTAGCAAAGATGGGCGCCCGAATTAAAGTCGCCGGTGACGGTTCGATCGTTATTCAGCCAACGTCGCGATTAACCGGGGCCCACGTTGAAGCTGGTGAGATTCGCGCCGGCGCGGCGGTCGTAATTGCCGGTTTAATGGCGAAAGGGACCACCGTAATCTCGAAGGCCGATAATATCCTGCGCGGTTATGACAACATTATCGGCAAACTGACGAACCTGCACGCGAAACTCGAGTTAATTAACGAGTAAATTGATGAAGTTAGCTGATCATGTTAAAATTAACGGGTCGACTAATCGATAATCTCTGATTCAATTATGATTCAGGGCAAAGGAGCGATACAAAATGAAAAAAGGAATTCATCCAGATTATCACCAGGTCGTATTTAAGGATACGAGTACTGGCTTTGCGTTTAAGACTGGCTCAACTTGCAAGTCTAAACAGACGATTACCTGGAAAGACGGTAAGAAATATCCGTTAATCTTGGTTGAAATTTCGTCAAGTTCTCATCCATTTTACACTGGTCAAGAAAACTTAACGAAGACTGCCGGTGCCGTGGATAAATTCAACAAACGTTACGGCTTGGACAAAAAGAGCAGTAAGTAATTTCAGTTGGCGACCGTCGAATTAAGATCGATAATTTGACGGTCGTTTTTTGTCCGAAAAATTTAATGGCTAATTTTGCGAAAGAAGATTATTAGCATGAAGATGACGGTGGCTGAAGTTGCTAAAGCAGTTTCGGCTATAAATGACGTCAGTCGGTACGCCGATCGAGTGGTTACCAGTGCGGCTTTTGACAGTCGAAACCTAAAGCCGGGCGCTTTGTTCGTTCCGCTGGTTGCTAAACGGGACGGTCACCAGTATTTACCGGCGGCCAGGCGAAACGGCGCGACCGCTAGTTTTTGGGCCGCGGGTCACCCGAACCCGCCACGTGATTTTCCGTTAATCGTGGTTCCTGACCCGTTTAAAGCGCTTCAGCAGCTTGCCCATTATTACCGCCGTAAAGTGAACCCAAAGGTCGTGGCGATTACCGGCAGTAACGGCAAGACCACGACTAAGGATTTGGCCGCTTCACTGCTGGGGACTCAATATTTGGTGACTAAAACCCACGCTAATTACAATAACGGTTTGGGGGTCCCAGTCACGGTTCTGTCAATGGATCCCGATACCCAGATCCTGGTGGTTGAAATGGGAATGGACCACGCCGGCCAGCTGGATCATTTAAGTAAACTGGTGGAACCGGACGTCGCCTTAATCACGATGATCGGCGAGGCTCACATTGAACACTTTGGCACCCGGGCTAAGATTGCCGATGCTAAAGTGGAAATTACCCATGGCCTGAAAGCTAACGGGACGTTCCTGTTTAACGGCGACGAACCATTGTTGCGGGAACGGGCCCAGCACGTTAGCCAGCGTCAATTAACGTTCGGTGATCAGCATCATAACGCGATTTACCCGACGTGGATTCGGGATCGTGAAGACCACACTGATTTTATGGTGAATCAGTTCCCGAAAATTCGGTTCGCAATCCCGATGATCGGCAATTATAACGTTAATAACGCTTGCGGAGCCATGCTGATTGCGGGCTTGTTTGACATCACACCAGCCAATTTAAAGTACGGCTTAACCGGAGCCACGCTGACCCAGAACCGGGTTGAGTGGCGTTCTGGCAACCAAGGCGAACGGGTCTTGAGTGACGTCTACAATTCGAACCCGACAGCCGCTCGGGCGGTTCTTAAGACTTTTGCGGCGATCCCGACGCACGGTAAACGGATCGTGGTTTTAGGTGACATGCTTGAACTGGGGCGTTGGGCAAAACCAATGCACGAGTCACTTGCCCGGAATCTTGACCCGCGCCGGATTCAATCGGTGTATCTAGTTGGCAGCGACATGCGGTTCCTTAAACGGGCGCTGGTCGGTAAATATCCAGCAAACGCGGTACATTATTATCACGCTGACCAGTTACCGCAGCTAACCAAAGATTTAAAGCGTGAAGTGACTTCGGCCGATGAAGTAATGCTGAAAGCTAGTCACGGGATTCATCTAGAGAAAGTTTTAGCCCGATTAACCGATAATTAACGCCGGTTAAGCCGTAAATTATGTTAAAATAACAATAAAGAGATTTAAAAGGAAGCATTGATTAGTGGCAGTTGGAATTCATCGTAACGCCCGGGTCTTGGTTGATCGCGCGGCGCTTTATCACAATGTTCATGCTGAATTTCAGCGCTTGGATCGTCAGACCCGGTTGTTTATGGTGGTTAAGGCCAATGGGTACGGACACGGCGCCGTAGAAGTGGCTCGAATTGCCAAACGCGCCGGTGCTACTGGCTTTTGTGTTGCCATTTTGGACGAAGCACTTGAACTTCGATACGCCGGAATTAACGACCCCATTTTAGTTTTAGGGTTGACCGATCCTACTAACGTTCCTTTGGCCGCGAAAGAAAAGATTTCGCTGACGGTCTCGACGGCTAGCTGGTTACGACGGGCGGCTGAGATCCTGCGCAGTCAGTCGGTAAATGAACCGGTCCGGGTCCATTTAGCGCTTGATACCGGGATGGGTCGGATTGGTTTTCAAACTGCTCATGGCTTGAAAAAAGCTCTGGCGGTGCTAAACCAAAACCAGAATTACTTAAATTTTGAAGGAATTTTTACCCATTTTGCCACGGCTGATTCACCAGATGACCGTTATTTTAAACTTCAGTTAACTCGCTTTCGGCGTCTAATGAAGATAGTGCGTCCGCGGCCGCGGTTTGTTCACGTTTCAAATTCCGCCACCAGTCTTTGGCATCAATCTTGCAACGGAAATTTGATTCGTTACGGAGCTGCCGGGTACGGTTTGAATCCGTCCGGGACTGCCGTTCAGCCGCCGTTTCGTTTGGCACCCGTCATGTCCGTGGAAACGGTCTTAAGCTACGTTAAGCGGGTTCGTGCCGGTCGTTCGATTGGTTATGGGGCTTCGTATACCGCTAAAGCCGATCAGTGGATTGGCACCGTCCCGATTGGTTACGCTGATGGGGTTCGTCGTAGTTTTCGCGGCTTTCACGTTTTAATTAACGGCTACTATTGCCCAATTGTTGGTCAGGTTTGTATGGATCAATTTATGGTCCGTTTGCCCAAGCAATTCCGGACGGGAACTAAGGTCACCGTCGTCGGCCAGAACGGTGGTCACCGGATTACTTTGCAAGACATTGCCGATCATTGTCACACGATTAACTACGAGATTGCTTGCGGCTTTACGGATCGCTTGCCGCGGGTTTATGTTGATTAATTAAGAAACGGGGGGATAATATGATTTCCAACTTTGAGATTCGGCGCGGCGATGTCTTTTACGCTGATCTTTCACCGGTGGTTGGCTCTGAACAAGGCGGCGTTCGGCCGGTATTAATTATTCAGAATAACGTGGGTAATCATTATAGCCCGACCGTGATTATCGCGGCAATTACCGCCCGCGAAACCAAACCGAAGATGCCGACTCACGTCAGGTTGAGTTCCGAAAAATCACGAATTTCCAGAAATTCGGTAATTCTTTTGGAACAAATTCGGACGATCGATAAACAACGTTTGAGTGACCGGGTTGATCACTTGAGCGGGCCGATCATGAAAGAAGTGGATCAGGCTCTGGAGCGCAGCGTTGGTTTGTCACCGCGCTACGCTAATTATCATCCGCGAACGGTTTAAAATTACATAGTTATGAAGACGGGATGCTAAAAGCATCTCGTTTTTGTGAATGATAATCAGAATTGATTGGAATGATCAAAATGAAGATGATTGTCGGACTTGGCAACGTTGGTTTCCGCTATTCTGAAACCAGACACAATACCGGTTTTATGGTGGTTAACGATTTTGCCGAACAACATCTGATTAACTTCAGAAAACATAAAATGGACGCTAACGTCGGTTCAGGTAATATTAACGGTCAAAAAGTGATTGTGGTGAAACCGACCACTTTTATGAACGATTCAGGAAGTGCCGTGAAGCCGCTTATGGACTATTATAAATTATCGTTGGCTGATTTAATTGTGGCCTACGACGATATGGATTTGCCGGTCGGTAAGATCCGGATCCGCGATCACGGTTCAGCTGGTGGTCACAACGGTATCAAGAGCTTAATCCGGAATCTGAATACCGACCGTTTTGACCGCATCCGGGTCGGCACTTCGCACCCGCGCCGGATGGCGGTTGATGATTACGTCCTGAGTAAATTTACCGCTCAGCAAAAGCCTAAATTCGAGCGGGCCAAATCATCTGCCGTGTCGGCTTTGAACGATTGGGTTGCCGGAATGAAGATTAATCAATTAGAAAATAACTATAACTAAGTGAGCGAAAGGAAGAATAAATTGGAGCTTGCCCAATTTTTAACTAAGATGCCCCAGTACCAGACGGTTGTGAAACGATTGCGGCCGGCGAGCCGGCAGTTAGTAACCGGAATGTCGGGTTCATCCCGGACGTTGTTTCTGGACACGTTGTTTGAGGACGTCAAGCGGCCTTTGCTGATCGTGACCGGTACTTTACACCAGATGCACCAGGTCGCTGACGATTTTGCAAACCTCGTGCCGAAAGACGAAATTTACGAATTTCCGGCTGAAGAATTAGTGGCTGCTGAGATCGCCACTAGTTCGCCGCATTACCGTTCCCAAAGGGTTCGGGCCCTTAGTGCACTCCAATCCAACCGACCCGTAGTGGTGGTGACTTCGGTTTCCGGGGTTCGCCGGATGCTGCCCGCACCCAGTGAATTTAGTCAAGCCCAGTTAAACATCAAAAAGGGTGATCATTTTAAGCTTGAGCACCTTCGGCTTAAACTTCACCAAATGGGTTACACTAACCGGAATTTGGTGTCCGGACCCGGCGAATTTTCAATCCGGGGTTCGATCGTTGACGTTTACCCGTTAAATGCTGATTACCCCGTTCGAATTGATTTTTTCGACACCGAAGTTGACTCACTACGGCTTTTTAACGTTGCTGACCAAAGTAGTATTAACGCAATCGACAGTTTTAAAATCTTGCCAGCGACGGATTTTGTGGTGACGGATACTCAGCGTCAGAACGCGGCAAAACAAATTACGGCCCGTTTGCACCAGAGTTACCACCGAATCAAGAGTAATAAGCTGAAGCGAACCTTGACTTCAAACGTTCGGCCGATCATCAAGGAACTAAAGTCTGGCGTGATGGATAGCACGTTACGGCTTTACGCCAGTGATTTTTATCATCGTGGTTATTCGGTCGTGGACTACTTGCCCGCTAACGCGTTAGTGGGGTTTGATGATTACAACCGGTTGAACGAGTCGGATCAACGAATTGAAAAGGACGAACGTCACTGGACCGAGGGTAAACTAGAGGCTGCCCAGATTATCGCCGGGTCTAAATTCAGCCTTGACTTTAAAGCCGAAATCCAGAAATGCCGAAAACCGCAGCTTTACTTTACGTTATTTAAGAAGAGTTCGAACGGGCTGCGCTTCACCGGGTTGTCAGATTTGCAGGCCCGCTCGGTTCAAAAGTTCTGGGGCCGGATTTCTTTACTGAAACCCCAAATTAAAGATTGGCAAAGCCATCATGAAACGATCGTGGTGATGGTCAGCGACAAAGCTGCTGGGCAGAAAGTCACCGAACTGTTTAGTAACTGCGGGATTAAAATTCGGGCAACCGACTGGGACCACATTACGCCCGGCCAGGTTCAGGTAATTCCGGAAGAATTAGCCCACGGTTTTGAGTTTAAAGCGGCCCATTTGGTGATCGTTACCGGATCGGAGTTGTTTAAACGGGTTAAGCATCACCATCACCGCCAGCGAACGTTTACTAATGCTCAGCGGATCAAAAGCTATACCGACCTAAAGCCCGGCGATTACGTAGTTCACGTGAATCACGGGATTGGTAAATACCTCGGGATGAAGACGATTAAAGTCGACGGTAAGCACCAGGATTATTTAAGTATCGCTTATCGTGACAACGCTAAATTATTTATTCCGGTCACCCAGCTGAATTTAATTCAGAAGTACGTTTCGGCTGAGGACCGCCATCCGCGAATCAACAAGTTAGGTGGTCACGAATGGGCGCGAACGAAGCGAAGGGTTGCCCACCGAATTGAGGACATTGCCGATGACCTAATTGATTTGTACGCCAAACGATCCCACGAAAAAGGGTTCGCGTTTCCCCCGGATGATTCCGAACAAAAGAAATTCGAAGCGGCGTTTCCTTACCAAATGACGCCGGGTCAAATTAAGAGTACCGAGGAAATTAAGGCCGACATGGAAAAACCGCACCCGATGGATCGCTTACTAGTGGGTGACGTCGGTTACGGAAAAACCGAAGTGGCACTTCGGGCCGCTTTTAAGGCAATTGAAGCTAATAAGCAGGTTGCGATGCTGGTACCGACGACCGTCCTGGCCCACCAACATTACGAAACGATGCGCCGCCGGTTCAACGGTTTCCCGATTCGAATCGGGGTGCTGTCCCGGTTCAGGACCCCGAAACAGGTTAAAGCGACGGTCCGGGATTTAAAGGCCGGCAAGATTGACATCGTGGTTGGTACCCACCGGCTGTTGTCGAAAGACATTCGTTTTCACGACCTCGGGCTGTTAATTATTGATGAAGAGCAGCGTTTCGGGGTTAAGCACAAGAATAAGATTAAGAAAATGAAGTCGACGATTGACGTCTTGAGCATGACCGCCACCCCAATTCCGCGAACTTTGAACATGTCGATGATCGGCGTCCGTGATTTGTCAATTATCGAAACGCCGCCGAAAAATCGTTATCCGATCCAGACTTACGTAATGGAAGAAAACGCCGGGGCGATTCAGGACGGAATTCACCGTGAAATGGAACGTGGCGGTCAGGTCTTTTTCCTGCACAACCGGGTTAAAGACATCGAACACACGGTTCACATGCTACGGGGACTGGTTCCTGACGCCCGAATTGCCTTTATTGATGGCCAGATGGACGAAAACGACATGGAAAGCGTCCTTTATGATTTCGTGCACCGGGAATACGACGTGCTGGTAACTACGACGATTATCGGGACCGGGGTCGACATCCCGAACGCTAACACGTTGTTTGTGGAAAACGCCGATCACATGGGCTTGTCCCAGCTCTATCAATTACGGGGCCGAGTGGGTCGCAGTGACAAGGTGGCTTATGCTTACTTTATGTATAAACCGAATAAGGTCTTGACCCAGGTGAGTGAAAATCGCTTGGAAGCGATCCGGGACTTTACCGAATTAGGTTCCGGTTTTAAGATTGCCATGAGGGATCTTTCGTTGCGTGGCGCCGGTAATTTACTGGGTCGTCAGCAACACGGGTTCATCAATTCGGTTGGTTATGATTTGTATACCCAGATGCTAAACGCGGCGGTTGCCAAGAAGCAGGGCCGACACACCAGAAAGCAGATCAATTCCGAAGTGGTTCTGAACGTTGAAGCTTATTTGCCGAATTCGTACATTAATGATTCCCAGCAGAAAATTGAGATGTACAAGCGAATCCGTCAGATGACCGGCCTAAGCCAATGTCAGACGATTCAGCATGACTTGGTTGACCGGTTTGGCCGTTATCCTGAACCAGTTCATAATTTGCTGGTCGTTAGTCTTATTAAGCGGTTTGCTGATCAAGCGTTAATTAGTAATATTCACCAGATCGCTAATCAAGTTACGGTCACGGCTTCTGAAGGCGGGACTCAACTTTATTCGTCGGCTGATTTCTTGAGGGCCATTGCTAAAACTAAGTTTAAGGCTTCGATTGATGAAAAAGCTCACCAAATGCAGATCAAGTTGACGATTACTCCGGCAATGGAATCCGGTCACCGCTGGTTAAACGATTTGATGGCGCTGGTTCAATCACTCAGTCAACGCCGCAACGAATTAATGGATCAAAACAAAAAGGATTGATAAATTTATGATGCGTCTCGATAAATTTTTAAAAATTTCCAGAATTATTAAGCGCCGCCCGGTTGCCAAGAAAATTGCTAACCAGGGGCGGATTACCGTTAACGGCCGGGTTGCTAAATCGGCGACTAAGGTTCATCCTGGTGACCAAGTCGTGATTAAATTCGGCAACAAGATTTTAACGTTTCAAGTTGATCAGATCTTGTCAACCACTAAAAAAGCCGATTCCAGTCGAATGTACACGGTCCTTAATACTAAGTACGTTCGTGATTACCAGAAGGAACGCCGAATTTTAAAACAAAATGGTTAAATCCCGTCGCTTTTTAGGAAAACTAGAATGAATGATCATTATTTTAATCATGACCAGCTTCGTCACTTAAAGCCCAATTTAATTTTACGTCGCCGTCACCGGATCCGGGAAACGATTATTACCGTCGTGATGTTGACGGTGGTGCTAATTCTCGGGATCCAGCTCTTTAATGCTCATCGTCAGGCCGCGGTTCTTCATCGGCAGATTCACCTTGAACAGTCTGAAATTGCGCAGAAGCGTTCTGAACAGCGAAGGCTGAAATTGGATGTCAAGCGTTTAAATAACCGCGATTACTTGAAGCAACTGGTTCGACAACGGTATTATTATACTAAGTCGGGAGAAACAATTTATAATCTGCCCGGTGAGATGGCGAAAGACGTCAATCATAATTGACAATGCGATTAATTAATGAATGCTGATTGTGATATAATTAAAACACCTTAACTTTTTAGGAGGAAAATATTTTTGAAGGCAATTAAAGTTGGAGCAAAGGTTTCCGGGAAAGTCACTGGAATTGCTAGGTTCGGTGCGTTCGTTAAACTTGGGAACGGACAAACCGGATTGGTTCACATTAGTGAAATTTCCGATCGATTTATAAAGGATATTCATGACGTTTTAAAAATTGGCGATACGGTGACTGTCAAGATCCTGCGAATTGGCGACGATGGCAAAATTAGCCTGTCAATGAAACAAGCTAAACCAGCTGGTGAACGGAAACGGTACTTTAAGAATCATTTCCATAATAATCATAATCATTATCATGGCGGTCACGGTCACTACCATGGTCACCGTGATTATCATCGTCGGCCCAGCTTCAACAATTTAATGTCGAAATTCTTAAAACAGAGTGAGAATCGTCTGTCAGTAATTCGGAAGAATACCGAAGGAAAACGTGGCGGTCGCGGAGGTCGCCGCAGCTAGTTTTGGACTTTAAGATTGAAATTAGTTAAGTGGCTAGCGAGTGAAGTTAAACACTATCACTGGTGGCAACCCGGTGAAAAAGTTGTCGTGGCGGTTTCAACCGGAGTTGACTCGATGGTGTTGCTGACGCTGCTCGAAAAGTTACGAAATTATCGGCCGAATTTGACCGTAGCCCACGTTAATCATGAACTTCGCAGCGCCAGTAAGACCGAAGAAGCGTATCTCCGTAAATACTGCCGACGCCGTCACCTTAATTTGCGAATTAGTCACTGGGCTAAAGCTCGTCATCCTCGTCACGGGGTTGAAGATGCGGCTCGCCAGTTTCGGTACCGATTTTTCCAACGGGTTATGAATGAGTCCGGGGCGTCGGTTTTATTAACCGCTCATCATTTGAACGATCAGGCTGAAACCATTTTGATGCGGCTGATTCGCGGTGGTGATTTAAACGAATTAACCGGAATTCACCGCTGTCGCCGGTTTGCCGACGGTCAATTGATTCGACCACTTTTGCCCATTCCGAAGCAGCGACTTAGAGCGTTCGCGATCGCTCATCACGTTAAATGGTTTGAAGACCAAACTAACGCGTCTTTAGCGATGACCAGGAATCGCATGCGTCACCTTTTGCTACCACGAATGAAGAAAGAAAACCCGCGGGTCCTGTTTCATTTTGGCCAGTTTGCTGACCAATTAACGGATTTAATTAAGAACGACCGGAATTTGAATCGACGGTTATTGGATTCGCTGAAGATTCAGTACGGTTGCTGGTTGAAGTTATCACCGTTACTTAGGTTACCGGTTAATATTCAACGCGGGATTTTAACCGAATTCTTGAGTCAGTTTTATCCGCGGGTGATCGTTTCTCCCGCTGGCCGTTCGGAAATTTTGCGGTTGATTAACGACCGCAGTCGTCCCCAGGGGCGCCTGCAATTAAATCACCAGTTTGATCTGGTAAAGAGTTATCGTCAGGTTGGGGTGACCCGATCGTTGCCGTCGCGTCCGGCGACTCAAGTCCGGTTTTCAGTTCATTTAAATCATTGGTACCGACTGTTGAATGGTGAAATGATGGGGCTGTTCAGTCGTCCCGTTGGCAAGCGTGTCGGTCGACAGGTTTGCTTCGCAAGGGATCAAATCAGATTACCGCTTCTAGTGCGGATAAGCCGAGGAAACGATCGCCTTCGTTTGAAAAACGGTGGTCATCAGAAGATCCGCCGGGTTTGGATTGATCAAAAAATACCGAATGTTGAACGTCGAAAATCTCAAGTCCTTGAAACGCAAGATCACTTGATTTTAGCTTTGTTAGGTTATAAAGAAGCCGTTCTGCCGAAAAGTAACGGTAAGAATTACACATTAATTGTTAAAGGGAATTCAAAAGGGGTAGGCAGACATGAACAATGACATTTTGAAAACACTTTATGATCAAAAAGAAATCAAGCAAAGGTGTCGTGCCCTGGGTCATCGTTTGGCTAAAGAGTACCGCGGTAAGAATCCACTGGTGATTGGGGTTCTCAAAGGCGCGGTAATTTTTCTGACTGACGTGATCCGAAACATGGGAATTTATATGCAGCTGGATTTTATTGACGTTTCTAGTTATGACGGCGGGACCCAATCGACCGGTCACGTTACGCTGAAAAAAGACATTGATTCTGACGTCCGCGGCCGCAACGTTTTGTTCATTGAAGACATCATTGATACTGGTCATACGCTTTATTTTCTGAAAAATTTACTGGCTAAGCGGGGCGCTAAATCAATTCGAATTTGTACGCTCCTCGATAAACCAGCTCGGCGAAGTGTCGATATTAAACCTGATTACGTTGGCTTTAGGATCCCGAATGAATTTATCGTTGGCTACGGGATGGATTATCAAGGTAAATATCGCAACTTACCCTATATCGGAATTTTGAAACCGCAGATTTATTCCAACCATAATTAATTGTAATTTTTAGGATCATCAATTTAATGATTTAATTTTAAAACCAGCCATGATGAATGGTGAGGAGGCAATTTATGAAAAATAGAAAGAACGGGTTGTTTAAAAGCAGTCTGTTTTATATTGTGATCTTTTTGCTGATCATGGGAGCAATTTACTTCATTAGTGACAGCGGAGGAAGCAGCCAGACTAAAACAATTCAGTCTAGTCAATTTGTGCGTGATTTACATACTAATCGGGTCAAGAATTTTTCTGTCCAGCCTTCTGGCGGGGTTTACAAAATTTCTGGTCGATACCGTAAATCACGGCCGATTCATAACCATAACTCCGGCCTGCTAACTAGTTGGGGTAGTAAAAAGAACAACCGGGTTAGTCATTTTGAAACAACCGTTTTGAAGAATAACGGTACCGTTACCGAAATTTCGAAAGCCGCTAAAGCTAAACACGTTAAATTAAGTGCTAAACCAGCGCAATCGAATGCGTTTTGGCTTAATTTGATTGTTTATATTTTACCACTCGTCATCTTCATTTTCTTCTTCTACATGATGATGAACCAAGCTGGCCGCGGTGGCGGCGGCATTATGAAGTTTGGCAAGAGTAAAGCTAAGCCGACCAACAGTAAAAAGAATAAAGTTCGCTTTTCCGACGTTGCCGGTGAAGATGCCGAAAAACAGGAATTAGTGGAAGTCGTTGAGTTCTTAAAGAATCCGAAGAAGTACTCAAGATTAGGCGCCACGATTCCCCACGGTGTCTTGCTAGAAGGCCCGCCCGGCACTGGTAAAACTTTGCTGGCCAAAGCGGTGGCTGGTGAAGCCAAAGTACCGTTTTATTCGATTTCTGGATCCGATTTCGTCGAGATGTTCGTCGGGGTCGGTGCCAGTCGAGTTCGTGATTTATTTAAACAAGCTAAAAAACACGCTCCGTCGATCATCTTTATTGATGAAATTGATGCCGTTGGTCGAAAACGTGGCGCCGGCGTCGGCGGCGGTCACGATGAACGTGAACAAACTTTAAACCAGTTGCTGGTTGAAATGGATGGTTTCAGCGGCAACGAAGGTGTAATCGTGATTGCGGCAACTAACCGGGCTGACGTTTTAGATCCGGCTTTGACTCGACCCGGTCGTTTTGACCGGAAAGTCTTAGTGGGCCGTCCGGACGTTCGTGGCCGTTACGCGATCTTGAAAGTCCACGCCAAACACAAGCCGTTTGCTGACGACGTTGATTTACACGAAATCGCCCGGCAGACGCCTGGCTTCGTGGGTGCTGATTTAGCCAATTTACTGAACGAATCAGCGCTGTTGGCGGCCCGGCGGAACCATAACCAAATTCAGCCGGATGACCTGGATGAAGCTGAAGATCGGGTAATTGCCGGTCCAGCTAAGAAAGACGCCGTAGTCAGTAAGCATGAACAACACGTGGTTGCTGCCCACGAAGCCGGTCATACGATCGTTGGCTTAGTGCTTAACGATGCCCGGGTCGTTCACAAAGTTACGATTGTTCCCCGGGGTCGTGCCGGTGGTTACGCGATTATGTTGCCAAAAGAAGACCAGAAATTATTGTCGAAGCACGACGCGATGGAACAATTAGCTGGTTTATTGGGTGGCCGAACGGCTGAAGAAATCATTTTCCACTCCGAATCTTCCGGAGCGTCAAACGATTTCCAGCAAGCCACCAATTTGGCTCGGGCAATGGTGACCCAATACGGAATGAGTAATAAGTTAGGCGACGTCCAGTACGAAAGCCCGGTTCAGAGTCCTTACACCCGACCGCGCTATTCCGAACGAACGGCTTACGAAATTGATCAAGAAGTTCAGCACTTCATTGATCATGCTCATCACGTGGCCTACCGAATTATTCAGGCACACCGAGAACAGCACCGGATTATTGCTCAGGCCTTGCTAAAGTACGAAACTTTGAACGCTAAACAGATTAAGAGCTTATACGAAACGGGTCACATGCCGAGCAAGAACCCGAAAGACGAATTCCCGAGTGAACACGCTTCTTATAGTGAATCAAAACAAGCTTTAGAACGCCGAGAGGTTGGTCAAAGTAATTCTGCAACTAACTCCTCATCTCAGGCTAGTTCGACTGATCGTTCAAAAGATTAAAATTAAACTTAATGATTAGAAGCGTGGGTGTTTCTAGCTCACGCTTTTTTAGTTTTAATTAAGGTGATAATTATGAAAAAGGATTATTTACTAAAGAGCATTACTAAAGATGGCCTTTTTCGGGCCTACGCGATTGACGCAACCCAAACCGTTGCCGAAGCTGCGAAGCGTCACCAGACGTCAAATGCGGCTTCTTCAGCAATGGGTCGGGCGATCGTCGGTGGCTTGATGCTTTCGACTTCGGTTCTGGAAGGCCACCAGGCGATGACCATCAAAATTGATGGGAAAGGCCCCGTTGGCTTAATGCTGATTGACGTTACCGCGGCCGGTGACGTCAAGGCGTATCTCCAGCACCCGAAAGTTGATTTGCCAACGAACGCCGCGAATGAAGTCGACGTTAGCAAAGCGGTTGGTAGCCATGGCTACATGCAAGTGGTCAAAAACCTGGGAGGTAAGCACCCTTACACCAGTACCGTTCACTTGGCTTCTGGTGAAATTGGGGATGATTACGCCTATTATTTGACCCAATCTGAACAGATTCCTTCCGCACTTGACGTTTCGGTTTTAATTAACGCAAACGACACGATTGGGGTCGCTGGTGGCTACTTGGTTCAGAAAATGCCGGGAGCGACCGCAAAGCAGATTAATCAGGTTGAAAAGAAAATTAAGTCGGTGCCGAAACTAACCAGTTTATTATCGGAAGGCTATCCACCCGAAAAAATTCTGAACTTAATTTTCGGTCGGAAAAATTTGGATTATTTGCAAAAAATGCCGGTTCAGTTTAAGTGTAATTGCTCCAAAAAACGGTTTGGTCAAGACATTGCTAAATTGAAACCAAGTCAAATTAAAACGATGATTACTGAAGATCACGGTGCCGACGCCGTATGTAACTTCTGCGGAAATCATTATCATTTTAATGAAGATGATTTGAAGGCACTTCTGATCCTATCTCAATCACGCAAGCGTTAGGAGGCGATTGGATGAAAGACCAAGCTTGGCACATCGGTAGCGTTCGGATCCCTAATCGAGTGGTGGTTGCGCCAATGGCAGGAGTGACGAACGTTGCCTTTCGAACCATTTGTAAGCAGTTTGGCGCTGGCTTAGTAACCTGTGAAATGATTTCCGACCGGGGAATCCTTTACCACAACCGAAAGACGCTTCGGATGCTAAAGGTTAACCCGAATGAACACCCGATGAGTATCCAGCTGTTCGGCAGCAGTAAAAAGACTCTGGTCCCGGCCGCCAAGTTTTTGGCAACCCACACCCCAGTTGACATTATCGACATTAATATGGGTTGTCCAGTCAGAAAAGTGGTCAAAACCAACGCTGGTTCGAAGTGGCTGCTGCATCCCGACCGAATTTACGATTTGGTTTCGGCACTAACCAAAGCGGTTGATAAGCCGATTACCGTCAAAATGCGAACCGGCTGGGATCAAAATCATATCTATGCGGTTAAGAATGCTTTGGCAGCTCAGGCTGGTGGAGCAAGCGCAATCGCTATGCACGGTCGAACTCGAAAACAGATGTATCGCGGGCACGCGAACTGGGATATTTTAAGGGACGTTGCTAGTCACCTTTCAATTCCGTTTATGGGCAACGGTGACGTCAGAACGCCCCAGGACGCTAAACGGATGCTTGATTACACCGGCTGTGACGCGGTCATGATCGCCCGCGGGGTTTTGGGCAACCCTTGGATGCTGAAACGAACGGTTCATTATTTAGCAACTGGCGAATTGCTTCCGGAACCCTCGATTGATCATAAAATTGCGATCGCTAAGAACCACTTGCACCGGTTAGTTGATTTGATCGGACCAAAAATGGGCCCCAAGGTTTTTCGCGGTCAAGCCACTTATTATTTGAAGGGACTACCACATTCGGCCCGGACTAAAGTTGCGATCTTTGGCGCCGATACCGAGGCTGAAATGGACGCAATTCTTGACCGCTTTGTGAAATTAAGTCAGCATCGCCAGGCAGTTTTAGCGGCCCGCGGTCAGCGTGGCTTTTAAAAATGACCGTTTATTAATGCCCAGTTTTGTTATGATATAATTAGATTGAATTGAATCACTTGAATTAAAGATGGAGGTTTTAACGTGCCTGAAAAAATGAACGACCAAATGCGGGCCCGAATCCAAAAAATGCATAATTTGGAAAGAGGAGGAATTTACCCGTTTGGTCATCGCTTTAAGCGAACTCATTTGGCTCAGCCGCTGCATGATGAATACGATAGTTTAAGCAAAGAGCAGCTTGAAAAATTAAATAAGAAAGTCGTAATTGGTGGCCGAATGGTTGCTAAACGTGGTAGCGGTAAAGTTGGTTTTGCCGATATTTTGGACCGAACCGGTAAAATTCAAATTTACGCTCGTCGTGACGTCGTGGGCCGTGACAATTACAAACTTTACAAACACGCTGATTTAGGCGATAATTTCGGCTTTGACGGGATCATGATGAAGACCGATACTGGTGAACTGACCGTTCGGGTAACCAAGATTCATTTCTTGGATAAAGCACTTCGGCCGTTACCTGATAAATATCATGGCTTGAAAAATAAGGCTCAGCGTTATCGGCAGCGTTATTTAGATTTGATTTCGAATCGGGACAGTTTTGACCGGTTTGAAAAACGGACCAAGATTTTAAAGGCCGTTAAAAGCTATTTAGATAACGCGCTGGATTGTACTGAAGTTGAGACGCCGATCCTAAATACAGCTCCTAGTGGTGCTAACGCTCGTCCGTTTATTACTCACCACAACGCGATGGACATTGATTTGTACATGCGGATTGCTTTGGAATTGCCACTCAAGCGTTTAATCGTTGGTGGAATGGAACGAGTTTACGAAATGGGCCGAGTCTTTCGAAACGAAGGGATGGACCCGCACCATAATCCAGAATTTACCGAATTAGAAACTTATATTCAGTATTATGATATGGATGCTGACATGGACGAAATGGAAGGCATCTTCAAAGCGGCCGCGAACGCTGTAACTACGGACGGAATCGTTAAATATCAAGGTCATACGATTGATATGAACAAGCCGTTCCGCCGTTTGCACATGGTTGACGCGATTAAGGACGTGACCGGGGTTGACTTTTGGCCTAAGATGTCATTAGACCAAGCTAAGAAATTGGCTAAAGAGCATAACGTTGAAGTTAAGCCTTATTATCAAGTCGGCAATATCATCAATCAGTTCTTTGAAGATAAAGTTAAGACCCATATTAAACAGCCGACGTTTATTTATGGACACCCGGCCGCAATTTCACCACTGGCAAAACGGGATCAAAAGGATCCGCGGTTTACCAGAAGGTTTGAATTCTATATTCTGGGTACTGAATACGGAAATGCTTATTCTGAATTGAATAACCCGTTTACTCAATTAAAAGCGTTTAAGAAGCAAGCGGACGAAAAGAAACATGGTAATGCCGGTGCTGAAAGTATTGATACCGATTACGTTAAAGCATTGGAATATGGCTTACCGCCAACTGGTGGCATTGGTATCGGAATGGACCGGTTGGTAATGCTGCTAACCAATGCGGAATCAATTCGGGATGTTCTGCTGTTTCCAACGATGCGTCCGAATGAATAGACTAGTTAATTTTTAATAATCAAATCTAATTAATTCCTGCTTTTTTGGCAGGAATTTTTGTTTTAGTTTGACATTTCTTAAAAATAGTAGTATATTAATAATTGCTCGGTCGGGTGAGTGACATTTAGTTATGATCCTGATTGAGTAAAGATTTGACATTCATCTTTTTTAGGTGATATAATATTAAACGTCGTCGGGAGCAAGAGCTTCTGATGGTAAGTAGGTCTTTGAAAAGTGAACAAGATATTAACATCACGTGTGCAAGTGGTCTCGTGAATTCGAGATTTCTATTTGCGTGCGA
>CAKQCC010000011.1 GCA_934216625.1 uncultured Lactobacillaceae bacterium | reverse complement strand
AGGTCGTCCAAATAAGTTTGGCCGAGTTTAGTGTGGGTATTTAATAACAAGTACCAGGCTTTTAGCAATCCCTTTGTGGACAATTTTTGCTTGACAAGTTGTTTAATCGGTAGTTTCTGTGAATTAACGAACGGCAACTTGATTTTTCGCATTGCGACTAATGGCTTATTCAATTCAAAATCCAAGTGGACTTCGAAATGGAGGAGCTGCAGGGCAACGTTGTAGAAAACGTTAACCGTGATTTGATGATGATTATTCAAATATTGAAACGCTGACTCGTTAGGGGTCGCCATTAAATTCTTTAAATGTTGAATTTTCAAAGAATGGCTTTTGGAAGTCACGAAAGCCTTAAATAATAATGTTTTGAAAATTTGAGCCGGTTGAAGCTGTTTAAAATCAGATTCGTAAAAATGGATTAGTTTTAATTCTTTAATGATTTGCGGATAACTAACTGGTTGGATTGCAAACTGGTGATTTTTCATTGTGATCGCTTCTTTCTTATCATTATCATAACAAATTTTAAAATTCAGTGATGAACAAATAAATTGCCATCCCGATTGCAAACCAACTTACGCCAATTTCCATGATTTTAGTTGGGATAAATCTGACGACGATCGGGCCCAAGTAGCCGCCGACCAACAAACCGATCGCGAGCGGGATGATGGCTAGCCAGTCGATTGGCATCAGAAAAACAAAGATGATGGCACTAGTTAAGTTACCGGCTAGTGATAAGACGTTCCGCATTGCGTTGTAAACAGCATATTTTTGACCGGTGATTCTAGATAATAACGCCGTTACAATAATTCCGGATCCGGCGCCGAAATAACCATTATATACTCCAGATAAAATTAGTGCGATCACTTGAAACGGTTTACTGATGCGACTAGTTTTGTTTTTGTTTTTAGGAATCATCATCATAATTCCAGCTAGTAGAATAATGAACGGTACCACTTTTTTAAATTGGTCGTTACTGCTGTTGACTAGAATTAACGTTCCGCCGATGCAGCCGATGGTAGTTAATAAAGTAATTAGTGCTGTTTCCTTCTTAACGGGCTTGATTTCGCGCCTCGACGAATAAACTGCGGAACAACCGCTGAAGATAATGCTGATGGTGGCGGTGACGTTTGCCATGATGGGTGAAATTCCGGTTGCTAGCAGGATTGGGTAAAGCGTTAGGACCGCCATGCCGACAATTCCGTTTAGAATCCCGGCCACTAGTCCGCCGGTAATTAAGATTAAGGTAGTTTCGATTGAAAACATATAATGAGCCCCTTCCTATTTGCCGATTTGATTGATTAACTTTAACGTCAAGGCTTCGTTTCGACTGATTAGCGCTTTAAATAGTTGAACGTGTCGCTGCGAATTACCGCGGTAAGGACGATTCCTAATGATTAATCGATTAAGGTGGGTTCGCCACGGGATGGCTAATTCTTGATACCAGCGGATTAAATATGGGTTTTGAGATAACTTAATGATATAATTATGAAAATTTATATCGGCACTGACGAAATTCTTAAAGTCGCCTTGCCTGAGCAATTGATTTCTTCGGGCTAGCCGGGCCTTTAAAATTAACCACTGATTATCATTGATTGGTTGGTTAATAATTTCGCGAACGGCTTCCCGTTCAAGCATCTTTTGGGTTGGCCACAGCTTTTGGTTAGTTTCTTGAATTTCTGATAAGTTGTTTACGTAAGTCCCGGAACCTTGCCGAGCTTTTAGAATCCCGGAATGAATTAAAACCTGAATCGCTTCCCGGACAGTTGAACGGCCGACTTTAAATTTTTGAGTTAATTGAAGTTCGGTTGGTAATTTTTGCCCAGGTCGGATTTGACGTTTTTTAATTAATTGAATGATTTGGTGAATAGTTCTAGTACCTAAATCAATTTGGTTCATAATTTCATCTCCACTAATTCATCATACCAATTGAAAATTAGTCATACAAATTTAGTAAATATTTTTAGATTAATTAATTAAAAATTATAGTATAATAAAAATAGTTAGGATTTTTAAGGAAGGTTAAAACATGTCCACAGTTTACGAAGGCGGCGTCATTATTTACCAAAAAATCTTTGGTTTGCCCAAATATTTATTAATTCACCGCAATAATTGGGAGTGGGGGTTTCCTAAGGGCCCGTTAACTAAAAGCGCTAACCCTAAATCACTGGCCAGTTTTCGGTCAGCTGCCGTTCTTGCTACTAAACGTCAGACTAATTTGGACGTTCAACCCGGAACTGATTTTGTTAAAACATTGCGGTACCAACCACGGCAAAATCGAGCATCCCGACTAGTTAAGATTATGATTGCCAGGGTCAAACCGCACGTAATCGTGACACCACCGAAAAACCAAGTTATGGATTATGGCTGGTTTGATTTTCGAACGGCTTACCGAACTTTGTACTATGATAATCAGCGGAACGTTTTTTACGACGCTAATCAAGTCATTCGCAAACGTTTAATGGGGTGATTAAATGAGAAAGACGCCGCCGTTTATTACGCCGTTCGCAATTTTGTCAATCATTATTTTGCTGGGGGCTTCGAACGTCGTGGAAAATAAGGTGACCCACACTCACGAAGGGGCACCGGCACAACCGACCCGCGTCATTAATAATCAACGCCGCAATCCCAATCAGCCGCAAACTAACCCTTCACAGAACAGGAATGATCAGCCCGCTTCTCATCAGGGACAGAATGCCAGCCGGACTAATGAACGGAATGATAATTCGAATCAACCCGAGAAACGTTCAACCTCATCAACTGAAAATTCTAAGCAGTCTTCTAATTCGAGCAATGATTTGAATCGATCGTCATCTAGCAATAATAATACTAATTCAAAGGTTACTAATTCTAAATCGCCAGCAACAAAGTAGGTGAAATCATGTTCAGCTTTTTAAGTTTGTTAAGCCAGGGTCTCAATTACTTTAGCTTCTTTAACATTGGCAGCCGTGGTAACCGGATCCTGAACCGGGTTTACGTGGTGACCGGAATCATCGGTGATCTATATTTATTTTACGCGGGGGTTCGGTTCATTAATAATCAATACGTCTTTCACGGAACCCTGATTTTACTGGCAGCAACTGCCTTAATTTATTTTTTGTACATTAATTTTTATTATTACTTTTTGAATCGCGAGGCACCGCTGGACGTTTCACCGCAAATCGAGCGGAAACTTGGTTTGGCTAAATTTAATCAACAGGCTGAACGTTCACTGAATCATTTGCAGAACGCACCGCACCGCCAAATTAGTCAAACTTTTCGGCGATCATTGCCGGCTCAAATGACTCAAAATTCTTTAGAACGGCGAAATTTGCGGTTCTTAATTCACGATTTAATTGTTCATCATAAATTAAGGGTTGATTACGCGGGGTTAGGTCATCGTCAGCTCGTTAATCGCTTGAAACATAATCATTATCAGCCAGTTTACGCAATCGGTGCCGGGGCCTTAATTCCGGCGTTTAGTTTTCGGCACGAAGTCGTGTATGCCGGTAGTGATCGATTTCATCAGTATCCAGTCGGTCGTTTAGCCAGTGTCGGGTTGAAACGCCTAAGTCAACTTAGTCCAGCTTCACGGCGTCACTTACGAATTGCCTCAATAATTTTGGTTGGCGGACCGTATTTGATTATGGGCCGATCCGGTGTTTATGAACGTCGTCATTCTTATCAGTTACAGATTAACGTTAATTTGTGATTAAATATTTAGCAAACCGGTCACGAATTGCTTTAGGCAGCTGAACTTTTAGATGGGTTCCGCTGGCTGAATACTTGGTTTTAATTACGTTCGCGTGATGGTTAAGGTAGGCCGTAATTTGTCCCTGGGTGAACGGAATTAGGAATTCGGCCGTTACGTAATTGCGGTAGAGCTGATGCTTAATCATCTTAATTAAGAAGTGAATTGATTTCGAATCAAAATTTTTGACCGAAGTAATTAAGGCGTTGCCTTCTTGAACCGGGTAATCAGTACCGGTTCGGTCGGCCTTGTTAAAGATGATTAACATGGGTTTGTTTTTGATTCCGATTGCCTTGAGCGTCTTTTGGGTGGTGTTCATCATTAGCTGACGGTTCGGACTCGAATAATCAACCACCTGAATTAGTAGATCGGCATGGGCAGCTTCTGACAAGGTTGCTCTGAAAGCGCTGACTAGCTGATGCGGCAATTTACTGACGAACCCCACGGTGTCACTTAACATGAATTGCATTTGGTTTGGTAAGGTCAATTTGCGGACTTCGGTGCTTAACGTTGCGAATAACATGTTTTTAACTTTGACCTGCTTGTCTTCGTTTTGACCGAATTTTCTAACCAGCTGGTTCATTAACGTTGACTTGCCGGCGTTGGTGTAACCAACGAGGGCAACGTTCGGAATTCCGGTTTGCCGCCGCCGAGTTCTTTGAACTTGGTCGGTTTTAGCAACTGACTTTAAGTGGTGCCTAATGTTGTAAATCCCGTGCGCTAGGGTCCGACGCTTCATTTCAATCAACGTTTCACCGGCTCCTCGGTTGGTGTAGCTGCCGCCGCCGGTTCCGGTTTGTTGATCAAGCCGAACGCTGGCGCTGGTGCGCAACCTTGGCAATTGGTATTCGAGTTGAGCCAGTTTAACCTGCAATTTAGCGCCCTTGGTTCTGGCGCGGTTAGCAAAAATTTCCAGAATTAAGCCGGTACGATCGATGATGCTTTTGCCGGTCATTTTTTCAAGGTTGCGAATTTGGCTCGGCGTTAATTCGTCATTGACGATTAAATATTCGGCTTTTTGGGCCATCATGATTGACCGGATTGATTTGATTTTGCCAGGGCCAAAATAGGTTCCGGCGTAGGGATGGTCAAGTTCTTGAGTGGCAGTTCCGACCACTTTCATACCGTTGGCTTTTGCCAGGGCGTTTAGTTCATGAATTGAATAATCAAAATTAGGGTCGTCTAGATTAAGCCCGCTGGTTACTACTGGGGTCGGTAGATTAGCTTTTTCAACGAAAATATTAATTCCTCCGTTAATCAGAAAAAAGCGCGGCAAATGATGGCCGCGTCGCAATCTTTAGATAATTTGAATTTATAAATTAGAATCGACTTTATTGAAGTATTTAACGACCGGATGATTATGATCGACCACCATTTTGGTAACGCTGCCGTTTTTGGTTGATTGCGAAACGTCGATGTGATTGCCGTATTCACTAGCGATCCAACGAATGATGGTGCCGTGGGCGGCAACTAAGATGTTATCGCCATCGTGGGCTTGGTTAACGATCTGGTGTAACCCCTTTTCGAACCGTTGCTTGACCTGAGTGCTGCTCTCGGCGTCGTGAAACGGATCAGCGTCGTGAATCATGTCCAGAACTTTACTCATACCAAAGTCGTTAATCATGGCGTTATAAGTTCCGTCGCCGTGCGGACCACCGATGATGTGCCAGGCGTGTTCGCCGTCTTCACCTTCAAAGTAACCGAAATTTTCTTCGCGAAACGCCTTATTAATGGTGGGCTTTTTAATTGAAGTCGGGTTGCGAGCTAAGATATATTCGGCAGTGTGAATGGCACGGGGCCGGTCACTAGCGTAGGCAGCATTGAATTTGATTTTACTAAGCCGCTGACCAGCAGCTTTAGCATCCTGAACGCCTTGTGGAGTTAGTGGCGCATCACACAGGCCTTGAATTCGGTAATACATATTTAAATAAGTCTGACCGTGACGGACGAAAAAAATGTTGATCATAATCAGCGGGCTTCCTTTCAATTCAATTCATAAATTATTTTATCATAATTGACCGACGTCGGCGAATGGTTTTGCTTCGGAATTGACGTTGGTTATGCTAAAATATTTATCTAACGCGTTAATCAGATTGGGGATTTTTTGATGACTACCAGGGTAAAAATTGCTGAACAGAAGCATTTAAGTTCAATTGTTCAGAAAATTAAGATTGCTGAAATTAAGCAACTTAAAACGATTCACCGAATCGAACGAAACGAACGGGTTATTCAGAAGGATTATTACAATGACGTTCGCTTGCGCTCGACTACGTACACTGGCTTGATGGATACCGGAGTTGAAGTTCGGCAAAAACAGGAAATTCTGAATCAGTTGAATGGTGAATGGCGACAAGCTCATTTCTTTTTGCGTCGTTTCCGAACGCTTGAAAAAAATCCCTATTTTGCACGAATTGACTTTAAAAAGCCGGATGATTCCCGTCGCTACACAATTTACATTGGCTTAGCGTCGTTTGCTGATGAACATGGTCATTACCTGATTTACGATTGGCGAGCCCCGATTTCCAGCATTTACTACGAAAATCGACTGGGCTGGGTCAGTTACCAGACCCCAACCGGATCTAAAAAAGTAAAAGTAATTTTAAAGCGTCAGTTTCAGATTAAAGACGGCCGGATTAAAACCGTCTTTGATACTTCAGCCGCAATTGGTGATCAGCTGCTGTTAAGCAATTTAAGCCGGCAGTCGACGCCCAAGATGCGCAACATTGTGACGACGATTCAGCGTGATCAGAACCGGATCGTTCGAAACGTTACGGCGGATTTACTTTACGTCCAGGGAGCTGCCGGATCCGGCAAGACTTCGGCTGCTTTGCAACGGGTTGCTTACCTGCTCTACCATTATCGTTCCCGTTTAACCGCCAGACAGATTATTCTCTTTTCACCTAATCAACTTTTTAATGATTACGTCAACCACGTTTTGCCGTCGCTGGGCGAACATAACATGGTTCGGATGACTTACTACCAATACAGCAATCACCGGGTTCCCAAGCTCAATGTTGAGTCGTTAGCTCAGCGGTTTAGCGCCGATAATCTGACCCATCACGATCAGCAGATTAACGTTTTGAAGAATAGTTTATCCTGCTTTCAGGCGATGAATAAGTATGCAGACGACCTGAATCACGCTGGAATGCACTTTAAGAACATTCTTTTTAACGGTCACGTCTTCATTTCGAAGCAACGGATTGCCCAGATTTATTATCAGTTTAATTCTAATTATGATTTAAGAAATCGATTGGCTGCCGTTCGGGATCAACTCAATCAGTTACTTCGGAAGCAGCTGAAAGTCGAAATGAAGAAGAAGTGGGTCGCTGACGCGATTGAAGATATGGACCGTCGACAGTTGCGCAGTCTTCAACTGAGTTATCCGAACGAATTCCAGAATACGGACGCAACTTATGATTTCCTGGCAAAGCACATCGTGATCGGGGCGTTTCGACCCGTTCGCCGAATTATTAACCGTAATTTATTTATTAACATTAATCGTCAGTACCTGCATTTGCTGAAAAAACTACCCCAGTACGTTAATCTTCAACACTTTGGGATTCGGAAATCTGATTGGCAGAGAAACCAGCGTGAAGTGGTTAATTCAATTAATTCGGGTTCGATTTCAATGGCTGACGTTTCGATGTATTTGTATCTTTACGACCGAATTATCGGCGCGTTTGGACATCGTCAGATTAAATACATTTTAGTTGATGAAGCCCAAGATTACACCGGTTTTCAAATGGCGTTTTTGCATTACGAGTTTCCGAAAGCCAAATTTACGGTTTTGGCCGATTTGAATCAGGCCATCTTTACCCATCACCACAGTCAGCACCTTTATTCTGACCTCGAAACGATTTTTGCCAATCAATCGGTGAAAAAGGTTCAACTGAATAAATCATATCGCTCGACCCAGCCGATCACTGACTTCACTAAGCACTTGCTGCCGAGCGGGGCCCAGATTAAGTCGTTTGCTCGCTCCGGTAGTTTACCGGTAATTACCGTTCAAGTTAATCGCGGTCACGAATTAACTAAGTTAGTTAAAATTATTAACGAAAGTCAGGCTCATTACCAAACGACGGCGTTAATTGGCAAGAGCCTTAAACAATGTCGCTTGTTGTCAGCACAACTTCAGCGACGTCAAGTTCATCTGACCTTGATTCAAACCGAAAACCAGCGCTTGGTCAGTGGCGTTTTGGTGGTTCCAGCTTATTTAGCGAAGGGGCTCGAATTTGATTCAGTGATTATGTTTGACGCTTCTGACCAGAATTACAGCAGTAACCACGATCGTCAGTTAGTTTACACCATTTGTACCCGAGCAATGCACCAGCTAAAGATCGTTAGTATTCATAATCTATCACTGGTGTTTAAGAACGTTCCTAAACGGCTGTACCGACTTGAAACTAAGGATAGTGAATAAGATGGACGCTCAGAGTCGTGATAATTATTATTCATTTACTAAAAACCAGTGGAAACGCTTTTATCAGGGTCGGTCGGTACCGATTACCCAGCAGAGCTTGAAGCAGATTAAGGCGTTTAATGATAAAATCTCGTTGCAGGACGTTCAGGACATTTATATCCCGTTAACTCATTTACTGAGGCTACGGCTTGATAATTTTAAGACCTGGCATGATGCGCGGGCGATGTTTCTGCAGCGGCCAGCTCAACGCACCCCGTTTATTATCGGCATTTCCGGTAGTGTGGCGGTAGGGAAGTCAACCACGGCCCGACTCTTGAAAGTGTTGTTGTCACATTTCTTTGAGGGCTATAAGGTTCAGCTGATCACGACCGATGGCTTTTTGTATCCGAACGCAATTCTCAAGAAAAAGCATTTGATGAAAATCAAGGGCTTTCCGGAAAGTTATGATATGCCGGCGCTGATTAAGTTTTTAAACGCGGTCAAAACTTGTCAGCATGACGTTAAATCACCGGTTTATTCCCACCAGGTTTACGACGTAATCCCGCACCGTTACGACATTGTTAATCATCCCGACGTTTTAATTATTGAAGGAATTAACGTTCTTCAGTTGCCGACTAACCAGCAGATTTACGTCAGTGATTTTACTGACTTTTCAATTTACATTGACGCCCGGGCTAAATTGATTGAGAAATGGTATCTAGATCGGTTTAAGAAATTAATGAAGACCGCTTTTCAGGATCCTTCGAATTATTATTATCATTACGCTCATGCCGAACCAAAAAAGGCAATCCAAATGGCTCGGGACGTCTGGGACCGAATTAACTTGCCGAATTTAAAACAAAACATTTTGCCGACCCGTTCCCGGGCTGATCTCATTATTCACAAAACGGCTCACCATTTAATTGATCAAGTTGATTTAAGGAAATATTAATTTTTACGTCAGAAATTGATATAATGTAATAATGTAATTAAATGAATCGTGGAGAGGACTAACAATTTTGAAAATGAATCGAACTAAAAATCGGCAATCGTTACTGAATCTAGTTAGGAACCGTTGGTTAATTACCTCAGCTTCGTTACTGGCGCTACTGGGTGGTGTTGGCTGGCTAAATAATGTTAAAGCCAACGCGGATACGAATACTGTCCCTCAACCAACGCATTCCCAGACGAATCATTCTGCGCCGGTCCACACAATTATTGATCCTCATCAGTCGACCGAAAATGCTGAAGTTAACCGTTCTCAACCGGTTCCTCACGAAAATCAGCGACCAAGTCGTTCCACTTATTCAGCGAAGCCGTCGATTTCGGCTAAACCGTCAACTAAACAAGACCGAATTAGTGCGGTCATGAATCGTAGGATTAACCTTAAAATTGGGGCGATTAATCAACAGCCATCGAATTCACAAAAGAATGATGATCATCACGATGGCGATCCTTTCAAGGGAACTTCAGTCGATAACACCATTTATTATGATTATAATGACCATCAGGTTGGGAGCCAAACGATTCACGGAAAAGACGGTTACAATTACACCGGCTCGTTTGACGTTCCAAAGGGCTATCATTTGGCTTATCAGCCAAATATTCAACTTTTTACCCAAGGATCAACCGAAAACATTCCTGTTGAGAAGGGTCAAATCACTTCGCCACTGGTTGGTGAAACCGTCAATTACATGTTTAACGGTAACCGAATTGGCCAACCCCAGTTAATTGCTGGAAGCGAAGGAACCAAGCAGACTGGTTTCAACGTACCAACTGGATACCATTTGGTTAACCCGGATTCAAGCGTTACTTTAAACCGAAACGGCGCTCAGGTTAATTTACAAATTAGTCCTAATTCATCAACCGCCAGAAATACCGTTAATTTCGACGATGGTGAAAATCAGGTTAGTTCACAGGTCGTTAGCGGCCAACCAGGCCATGCGTATACCGGACCGTTTAACGTGCCGAGCGGATATACTTTAATTTCAAAACCTAAATTTACGATGGGCCCCGATGGCGATATGGTTGATTTACAGGTGACTAAATTGCCTAATAATCAACAGAATCAGTCACCCAAATCCAGTGCTAACCCTTCGAATCCTCAAACTAGTCAAAAGAGTTCGCAGTCCGGTCCAAGCAGCGAATTGAGTTCAGGTAGTCAAACGTTGTCAAATTCTAGTCAGCCGACATCAGTTAATCAACCCCAAGCCCCTCAGTCCACTAGTAATTCAGCAGGAACTAACGATGATTCACAAAATAACGACAGTCAAGTTAATCAAACCCCCGATAATCAGTCCGCCAATTCTGGTTCTGGAAATGATTCTAATCAAAATCAAGAAACTAGTGGTGAAAATGGTGATGATAATCAATCGGCAACGTCTGGGACTGACTCTGGTTCGGTAAACGGGTCGAATGGATCGAACGGTAGCAATAATAATCAATCATCGGTAAATAATTCCGCTAATTCCGATCCGGTTAATAATAGTGAAAATTCTAATAATAAGGGCTTGACTCAATCTAACGTTAATCATGCTCAAACGGCTGGCGTTTCATCGAATAATCAGAATGGCAATGGTGCTAGTCAGTTGCCGCAAACTGGTGAAAATAGCGGTCAGACTTTACGGCTTCTGATGGCGTTGATTCTTTCGGTTAGCACTAGTTTGTTAATCGGCATTGATGATTATCGTCATTTTAAATCAATCAATTAAAATTAATTTTAGAGAAAGTGATCTTTTGAGAAAATTAAAGATTAAACCAATTTTGGTAGTTGGCTTGTTAATTTTATCGTTATTTGGAATTGGCACTTTAAATCAGCGTTCGGCGTCCGCCAGTAGCTATGCTCAATTGATTCAGCGGGTGCACAGTACCGCTGCGGCCCGTCGCGGTGATCACCATCCATCCATTAGCAGTAATACTCGCGATTTGGGCGGCTATCGAACCAGCAACGGTAAAGACGTGGTCAAGAACGACTTGATCTTTAGAAGCGGTAATTTTGCTCACCTTAATTACCGAGGTGCCAAGACGCTTCATCGTTTGGGAATTCGCGAAGTAATTGATTTACGGTATCCGTCCGGCAAAAGCGGTGCAATGAGTCAATACCCGGACCCGGGTGAAAGCGGGACTGCCCAGCGTTATGGCTTGCGTCTTAAATACAAAGATTACCCGACGTATTCTTATTATGAAGAACAGCGAACCGAACCAACCAAACGTCGCGAGGGCGAAATTTACCGTTATGGTTGGCCATTTACAACCCTTAAAAGCGCTCGTAAATCCTATTATGAAGTGTTCAGCCAGTTGCTTCGTAAACATTCGGGCGCGATCATGATTAATTGTACCGGTGGCCGTGACCGAACTGGACTCGCAAGCGCGCTGATTTTATCGGCACTTGGGGTTTCGAGATATAACATTAGTAACGACTATCTCTTGAGTGATTATTATAATCACAAATACCCTTACGGTAGTCAGCTTCGGGAACTAAATCACTTTTACAATACGGTGCAGGCCAATTACGGCAGCATGAATAATTACCTCCACCGCGGAATCGGCTTAAAGAATTGGCAGATTAATAAACTTCGCCGGATGTATTTGGTTCGAATTCGGTAAATAATTTTAGGTTAATTTTTGTGAGTGCTGATTTATTCAAATCAGTGCTTTTTTGTTAATTGAAATCACTTCAGAAATCGTCTAACATTTCTTGATGTGATTTGAAATTGCGCTTTGTTGAAAGGAATTAGTAGCTTGCGTTTCAGCTGGGTTAACCAACGGTTCAATCGAATTACCGTTAAGAAATTTCTAAAGCACCACGGCGTCAGTCACCGAATGTTTTCTTCAATTAAGGAAGCTGGAACCTTAGCTTTGAATCGGCACTTGATCCACACCAGTCGGATGATGAAACGTGGTGACCGGATCACGATTGATATTCCGCCCGAGAAAGCCAGCAGTCGAGTAGCGGTCAGTAACGGGCCGCTTCGGATCCTGTTTGAGGATTCGAACTGGCTAGCCATCAACAAGCCAGCTGGGTTAACTTCGGTCCCAGGCCCCAGCAACCGGAATGACACCGCAGTGAACCGGATTAAAGGTTATTTATTACGTTCGGGTTCTAAAAATCTGCGTCCGCATTTGATTACCCGCCTGGATAGTTTCACCAGTGGCGTCGTCCTAGTTGCGAAGCATCGCCTAGCTAACAATTTAGCGAATCAGCTCCGGGGAGAGCACCGGATTAAAAAGACGTATCTAGCGGTCGTCAGCGGACGCTTAGAACGTGATCACGGCTCAATCAAAATGCCGATCGGTAAACTGCCCAATGAAATTCGTCGCCACCGGATGTCGAACGGGAAACCCGCTTGGACAGAATATTGGGTCCTTCGCCGGGATCCTAAGTTCACGGTAGTTCGGGTTCGTTTGCATACGGGTCGAACTCACCAGATTCGGGTTCACTTTGCTGAAGTTGGTCATCCGGTGGTCGGGGATCATCTTTACGGCGGACCGCTGAATTTAGGGATTCATCGCCAGGCGTTACACGCCAGCCGAATCCAGATGCCGAATCCGTTTACCAGGCACCGTTTGGACATCACCGCAAAACTGCCGTCTGACGTATTGAAATTAATTTCGGGAGCATCAATTAATGAATAAAACTCGTTTTGTGAAATGCTTGGTTGATGGTCAAAAATACCGAGTAATTGACGGGATGTTCTTAAAAGAACTGGAACCAGCGGTCAAAAATCAGATTAAAAGTGATTATCATCATGCTAAGTCAACTAGCTTTATTTGCCGGAACCACTTGCTTCGTTACCGATTAGATGAGGTTAACCGGATGCTGGCTAGTGACACGAAGCGGAACCGAAAGATTAACCGAAAGCTAACCCGGGCCCTGAATAGTGATAATTACGCAATTACCGACGTTAACCAGGCTTTACAAAAACGGGAAACGTTTGGTCAACGGGTTTCCGACGGAGTTGCGCATTTCGGCGGTAGCTGGGGCTTTATTTTCGTGTTTGTCGGCTTTCTGCTGATCTGGATGATCGTTAACGGCTTGGCGTTGTTCGGCATTCATTTTGATCCGTATCCTTACATTCTGCTGAATTTGGCCCTGAGCTGCATTTCGGCAATTCAGGCGCCGATCATTATGATGAGCCAAAACCGTTCGGCTGATCATGACCGTTTATCAGCTGAAAATGATTATCACGTTAATTTAAAGTCAGAACACGAATTACGAATTCTGCACGCTAAATTAGATCACTTGAATCAAGATCAACTTCCCCATAATTTAGAAGTTCAGAAACTTCAGCTTCAGATTTTGGGCGAGGTTCGAGCTGAATTGACTGATTTAAGAACCGAAAACCGGAATTTAAGGCGTCAATTATCGAAAAATTCGAAACGGAAGTAATGAAATGAAAGATCAATCAACCATTAAACTTGGGAACCCGATTTTTAACCGAATGCTGTTTGTTTTACGTCGGCCAGTTACCGCCAAGAATCATTTAGATTACCGGTTCATGAATCAGAAATCCCGTGAAATTGCGGCCGGAATTTGGGCAATGCCAGCGTACCTGAAGTCTAAATCAGATTATAGTTTATTCTTTATTTTTACTAAAATTGATTCCGGTCAAACGGTCGTGGCGTTTTCTGAAGGCCACTACCGAAATTCGGCTTTTCGACTTAGTCGGCCGATGACTTCCGGGAGGGGCCTTAATCGCCTTAACAATCACGACCATAACCGTGCCGTCAGGGTGATGCACTTCTTGAACCAAATCTCGAAAGCAAACGAAGGCAATTGGCGAATGGTAAAGTAATAATTATTAAATTAGGGGATAGAAAAATAATCTTGATTGTGACATAATATAATCCCATTTAGGAAGTGAGGGTGTTATGAATCATAATCAGATTTCTGGAGCACGGTTTTTATTCGTTACGATTTTAAACATCATTATTACGGTGGTTGAATTTATCGGTGGTGCGTTTGCCGGTAGCCTGTCACTGGTTTCGGACGGTTTCCATAACCTCGGTGATTCGGCCTCGATCGTTTTGAGTTATTATACCCACCGAATTAGCGGCCGACCGCAGACCAAGCGGGAAACGTTCGGTTTCAAGCGGGCCCAGATCATTTCGGCGTTCGTAAATTCAACGTTCCTGATGATCATTTCGGCAATTTTAATTGTTGAAGCGGTCGGCAAACTTTTTCGTCCTGAACACATTAATGGTAAATTGATGTTTCTGGTGGCGATCGTTGGTACCGTTGCCAATTTACTGTCGGCGATAATTTTAAATCACGGTTCAAAACATAATTTGAATCTTCGGGCTACATATTTACACTTGCTAAGTGATACGTTATCTTCGTTCGGAATTATCGTCGGTGGAGTTCTGATTCAACTTTATGGTTGGTTTATTGTTGATCCGCTGGTGACGATCGGGGTCGCAACGTATATTATGAGTGAGACCTGGCCGGTGATTAAGAAGACCATCGTGATTTTAATGCAGGGTTCACCAAAAATTGACAGTGCCGCCATTCAGCATGACTTGCTGAAGCTACCCGAAGTCACCGGGGTTCATCATGTTCATATTTGGCTGATTGATGAACACAGCATTATTTTTTCAGCGCACATTAACATGCGTGATATGAAAATCAGTGAAGCTGAACGAACCTATCACCCGATTTATAAGTTACTGCATGATAAGTATCATATTGATCACGTGACGTTACAAGCCGAAGTTAAACGAGGTCGAAATGAACATTTCTATAACTACAATAACGGCTTCGGTCATGACGTTTAAGTAATAATAAAAAATACGGTCTTTAATCTTCCTAAATAGATTAAAGACCGTATTTTAATTTTGAACTGATTTAGATTTTATAGTCCGGTTTCAAGGCTGAAGTACTTGTCGTGATACCATTTTTTCCATGGCTTTTCGGGATTGCCGTTTGCGTAGAATTTCTGATCCATTTTGTCTAATAATTTAGCGTAATGTTTTGGTCGATCGTGAGCTGACATTTTAATGACGTCTTTTTTAGAATTGTATTGATTCTTCCAGATGTCACGGTTAATGTCCCAGATTAAACCAGTGTGGTCGTATGACCCAATAATTTCTAAATTCTGGGATCGGTAAAGCGGGACGTAGAACTTAGCAAAGTCATTGATTGCCTTAGTTTTCGCTCGCTGGCTTAATTGATCAAATTTGACGAGCTTACTCATGAGATGCTTCCTTTCAATGATAATCTTGATTTCTTTATATAGTATATTATAGATTCAAAAAACGTTGGCGTAAAACTAATTTGAACTTGGGAATCGTCTTTTTAGCCGTTTGATTATTTATGGGTTCCGAGCCAAAAACTGAAAATTAAGACCACCATCACGAAAGTCGTAATGTAAACGTATAAATAGTCATGCTCTTTATAAAACGAATAGATTGAAACTAGGACCCGCAGGACCGGGGTTAAAATTAGGCAAAAGATTCCCAGCATCATGATTGCGTACGGCTTTAGAGCCACAATTCCAGCAAAAATTTCTCGAAAGTCGTGAGGATGATAACCAGCCGGGTATCCAGAATTACCGGTTACGATTAGCATGACAAAACCAATCGCCATAATTGCGGCGCTAATGATTACGCCGGCTCTCAATAAGTTGCCGATCACGATCTCAATTTTTTCCATTTTAGCGCGAATTAATTTAGCTTTTTTTAATTCTTCAGGTTTCATATTTTAATTCCACACCCTTGTAATAACATGTTGATTCCGATGTAAAACAAGATTGGTACGAAAACGATCCGAATCCATTTGGTTGGCAAGTACTGCATGATCCTGGATCCAGCAACGGCACCCGCCAAGATTCCGAGTGCTAACGGCACCGCTAGCTGCGGTAGGATTGACCCGTTGAAGAAATAAACGGTTGCACTGGCGGCGGCAGTAACGCCCATCATAAAATTACTGGTTGAGCTTGATGGCTTGAGTGGCATTTTCATGAAAGTGTCCATCGCGATGACTTTGAAAGCTCCGGAGCCAATTCCTAACAAACCACTTGCCAGTCCGGCGCCGAACATTACCGCTAACCCACTTGGAACGTGGGTAACTTGGTAATTGATTTTGCGGTGGGCAGCTTTGTCGTAGTAACTGCTGTCAAGCTCCAATTTATGAGCAATTCGATCGGTGTGGTGACTTAAATTGTTCCGCTTGCCCTTAATTTTTTCGGCCATGTTGACTCCCGAAAAGACCAGTAATAATCCGAAGAGAACGTACAGGTATTTGGGATTCAAAATCCCGGTTAATAACGACCCGGCTACTGCGCCAATGGTTGTGGCAATTTCTAGAAACATTGCGACCCGTAAATTTAGGACGTTATCTTTTAAATAGGCGATGGTTGAACCAGAACTGGTGGCAATTACCACGATAATGCTGGCGCCGATCGCGTATTTAATGTTAAGCCCGAACGCAAGGGTCAAAATTGGTGTAACAATGATCCCGCCACCTAATCCTAAGATTGCGCCGGCAATTCCGGCAAAAATCCCGATTAGGATCATGATTGCGGCAGTTTCGATCATTTTAGAGCCTCCTAAAAATTGATTGCCTTTATTATAACAAATTTTGGCTTATCAATTAGGCTTTATAAATCGTGTTATACTATAAAAAGAATTTATTTTAAAAATTAGGGGATTTTAAAGTGCAATTTGAAGAGAATCGTGACCGAATCTTTCGCTTCTTATTAGCTTTCGCGATCTTTATAATAATTGCCATTCCGGTAATGGAGCGGTCACTGTACCTTCGCTTTATTGATATTTCGCTGATTGGCGACGTTCAAAAACACGAAAATTTATTTTTGGATCTTTGGTACCACTTAGTTTCAGCTCTTGATAGTCCTAAAATTGGTGTGGTTTGGATCCTGATTATTGCGTTCTTGCTTTGGGGATTTAAATATAAACTTCAGTCGCTGTGGGCAATGGGAACCCTGTTTAGCGGCGATGTCCTGGACGAATTAATTAAACACATCGTTCGCAGGCCACGACCGGTTCTCCATCCGGCGGCTGATGTCGGGTATAGTTTCCCGAGCGGCCACGTTTTTAGCACGGTTTTAATCATCAGCGTTTTGTGGATCTTGGCGGTCCCGTTAATTCAGCGCCACCGGTTGAGGATTGCGGCCCAGGTATTTTGCTGGGCCTGGGTCATAATGGTGATGTTGGCGCGGGTATACGTCAATGCTCATTACCCGACTGACGTTTTGGGAGCTTTAGCAATGGCTTACGCTTGGCTACAAGTCTGTGAGTGGCTTTACATTCGCTTAGCTCCGCGAATGAAGCAGTGGCCACTACTTCGTCATTCATATTTCTAAAAATTATTTTGTTTTAAAAATGCTGCGCAAAAATTCGTCAGCCATTGGTACCCAGCGTGCGACATGTGGGTCATCGGTTCCCGGACGCCAAGCGGTTAAACGGTTCGCGAGTGCTAGGCCGTGGGGGCCGTGGTAAAACATGTGCATTTCACTTTTGATGTGGTGCTTGTCTAGTTCGTAGGCGTACAGCATTGCGTTCAAACTCGGGACGAACGGATCGTCAGCCGTGACCCAAGTAAATGTCGGAACGTTAGTATCGGTGACGTGATATTCGGCCCTTAATTCTCGTCCGTTATCGAGCCATTGTTTGATTTTGCGATTTTTGGTTGGGAAACCCATTTTAAGGTCGATCACCGGATAGCCCAAAATTGTGGCGTTAGGTTTAATTGAGTTTGAGTCCTGATAACCAGATTCATGATGAAACCAGGGACTATCGTAAAAGTCGTTTAGAAGGCTGACGATATGCCCGCCGACACTAAAGCCCGCGACCACGATCTGGTTCGGGTTAACGTCGAGCTTATCGGCGTGCTGCCGAACGAATTTGATAGCCTGGGCTAATTCAATCAGAGGATAAGGATAGAGCGGTCGATGTTCCTGCTCAAAACTATACCGTAAGAAGAAACTTTGGTAGCCGTAACCAGTAAAAGTTAACGCAAAACTTTCGGCCTGGTGAAGCGGGATGTGAGTGTACGAACCGCCCGGAACGATAATCATGGCCGGCAACTTTAACTGCGGCCTTTTTGAGTCCCGATTTCTAACGTATCCTTTTAAATAAGCTTTTGAGTTCTTTAAAAGTGGTTTTTGAATAATTTTAATGTTAAACACCTCTGAATAATTAATTTTATTATAAATGATCAAAATTAGAAAGTGTAAATATGAACGTTAAGTTTCGGTCTTTCCCGGTTACCTTGCGCCCGTTGCGGTTAAATGATTTGCAAAATTACTATTTAATCGTGAGGGATCCCCAAATCGCTCGTTTGGCTAGTTTCCCGAGAGCTAATAATTTACGACAAGCTCGCCGGCTGCTAACCGATGATTTGCGGTCGGCAGAAGCTTGGGCGATCGTTTTAAAGCGGAACCGACGAATGATCGGCGTAATTTCACTTTACGCAACTTTAGCCAGTGATTCTGCACCTAATTTGCGGTGCCGTGAACTAGGCTACATGCTGAATCGCCGCTTTTGGCACCAGGGCTACATGACGAATGCACTGGGAATTTTGGTTAAGTTACTTAATCGTCGCGGAAACGTCAAAAAATTGTTAGCTGATGTAAACGATAATAATATTGCTTCACGGCGGGTTTTAGAAAAGAATTATTTTGTTAATTATCGTTCGGTGATGGATTTCAAAACCAACGAAACCGATTTAATTTATGAATTAAAAATTAAGTAAAGGGAATGGTTTAAGTGAAGATTCAACAGATTTTAAATTCTTTTTTAGCAATTTTAGCCTCGTTTGGAATTGTGATTTCGTCAACTTCCGCGACGAAAGCTGATGACACCAGCAGTGGATATCAAGACGTTAATGATGACCGGAGTACGCTATCAAATCATTGGGGATTCGATCACATTCATTATTCAGATCTTGATGACGAAAATCGTTCTGGTAAGGATACGGCTTATTTAGATCAACAAAACGTCACTAACGATGCGCTGCGCCAGCCGCAGTTTGTGGAGCCGACGGGATGGCACCAAGAACAAGTTAACGGGGATTGGATCGTTAACCGTGGTCACGAAATTGCCTATTCGTTATCGCGCGGAATTAACGTTGCTGGCCACTACAACGGAAACGACGATGCTGGTGATCAGAACAATCCTAAAAATCTGTTTACCCAGACTGCTTACAGTAATCAACAGATTCAAACCATTTTTGAAGCCGACGTTCGGCAGGCCCTCGAAAGTGGTGAAAAAGTAATCTATCAAGTCACCCCGGTATTTCACGGCAGTAATTTGATGGCGAGCGGAGTTCACATGCAGGCTCGTTCGACTGATGGCAATTTGAATTTTAACGTTTACGTCTATAATACCCAGCCAGGAGTGAAATTTGATTACCGAACGGGTCGCTCCGTATTAGTAGGAGTGACGAATCGTCAGAATTATTTAAATAATTATTACAAGCTGCAAACTGAATTTGACCAAAGTAATCACGAGCCTTCTAATTATAATTACGGAAATGAAGGTAGTTTTAACCAAAATTTTGAAAATAATTCTAACGGTACCGTTCATCATTGGTCACCGTTTGCTCGTCAGCGTTGGCACAATACGATGGAACAACGTTATTGGTCGAAAGGAAGATTTTAGTGAGCCGATCATGATACCCGTTCTTGTGGAATTTTAGAATTTGAATTAAACTTAATAATAAATGACGTTCTTTTGTTCAGTAACGCTGAATAAAAGAATTTTTGATTTGATTAACGAAAAATCAGGGGGTTAATTTATGAAGCGAGTTTCGAGTCACCGCTCGGTCAAGCGTAATTTGAAAGATCGCTACGTTTCAATGATTGCGCTGGGCGGTTGCATCGGCACTGGCTTGTTTGTGGCGAGCGGAAACGCCATTAGTCAAGCTGGCCCGGGCGGTGGATTGTTAGCCTACGTCTTGATGGGAATCATGGTTTATTTCCTGATGACCAGTTTAGGCGAAATGGCGACTAATTTACCGGTTTCCGGATCGTTTGCTGAATACGGATCTAAGTACATTGATCCAGCAGTTGGTTTTGCGCTGGGGTGGAATTACTGGTTTAACTGGGCCATTACGGTGGCGGTTGACGTTAGTACTTCCGCAATCGTAATGCGCTTCTGGTGGCCTAACGTACCGAGCTGGATCTGGAGTGCGGCCACGTTAGTCTTAATTTTCTTGATTAACGCCGCTTCGGTGAAAGCGTTTGGCAAAACGGAATACTGGCTATCGTTTATTAAGATTTTTACGGTCATCGCCTTTTTGATTGTCGGTGTCTTAACAATCGTCGGTATTATGGGCGGTGGTCATCCGGTTGGCCTCAGTAATTTTACTTATAAAAAAGCACCGTTCGTGGGCGGAATTCCGGCCATCATCAGTGTCTTCGTTGTAGCTGGGTTCTCGTTCCAAGGGACCGAGTTAGTTGGCGTTACCGCTGGTGAATCAACCGATCCGTCACGTAGCGTTCCGAAGGCCATTCACCAAACTTTCTGGCGAATTTTATTGTTTTATATTTTAGCGATTGCGGTAATTGCGGCGTTGATTCCTTACACTAGTCATTATTTGCTGAGTTCAAGCGCCAGTAACGTAACGACCAGTCCGTTTACACTGGTCTTTAAGCGTGCTGGCTTGGCGACGGCGGCTAGTGTAATGAACGCGGTAATTTTGATCGCGGTCTTGTCGGCGGCTAATTCCGGGATGTATGCGTCAACCCGGGTCCTTTATTCAATGGGCCGAAATGGCTATGCACCGCGGGTCTTTGGTAAAGTCAACCGACGGGGGATCCCGATCTGGTCACTAGTAATTACCATTCTGGTTTCACTCGCGACTTTCATTAGTAGTTTTGCCGGTCCCGAGATTTACGTTTGGTTAGTCGCGGCTTCCGGCTTGACTGGTTTTATCGCTTGGCTTGGAATTGCCGTAGCTCACTTACGCTTCAGAAGGGCTTTTGTTCGTCAAGGACATCGTTTGAGTGAACTGAAATATCACGCTACGCTTTTCCCGCTTGGCCCGATTTTAGCGATTGTTTTATGTTTAATCGTGATTTTCGGTCAGAACGTGACCGCGTTTATCGATTTAAATTGGGAAAAGATCGGCATTACTTACATTAGTGTTCCGCTAGTTTTGATTTTGTATTTGTTTTACAAAATTAAACATCACACTCATTTGATACCCCTTGATCAGGTGGATGTGTCGCCGCACACTAACGAGAATTTCCAGAACCAAACCGCTGCCGAAAAAAAGCAAATTAATTCTAAAAATAGTTGAGCTACGGTTAATTTTGTAATACGATTAAATTGATTAAGATATGAGATAAATTACAGGATGTGCTTTATAAAATCGGTTTGAAGCGACACAGTGGTTGATGAGAACTGTGAACCGAAATGTCCGGTACACCAAAGTAGGCAGTTAATCCTGCACGGTAGTTCCGTTATTGCTAAAGAGTTGCTCATTAATTTGAGAACTTGGGTGGTACCGCGAACTCAAGGCCTTCGTCCCATGACGAAGGCCTTTTTGTGTCTTTTAGGAGGTAATTAAATGTTAGATATGAAAATGATTCGGGAAAACCCCGATAAAATTAAACAGAAGCTGGCGACCCGGAACGTTCCCGGTAAACAAATTGACAAACTTTTAAAGCTTGACGAACAGCGACGAAAGTTAATTGTCAGAAGTGAAAAATTAAAAGCTGAACGGAACCGGGTTTCAAAAACCATTCCGAAGCTGAAAAAAGCTGGAAAAGCAATTCAGCCGACGATCACCCGAATGCGAAAAGTCGGGAAGACCATTAAGAAGCTTGATGCTAAGTTTGACAAAGTTCACGCAGCCGAAAAGAACGTGGCCGATCATTTACCGAATTTACCGGCCGATAACGTTCCGGTGAGTCCGACCGAAGAAGGCGCTAAGGAAATTCGCCGGATTGGTGAACCAACGCATTTTGATTTTCAGCCAAAACATCACTGGACGCTGGGCGAAAACTTAGGCATTTTGAATTTTGAACGGAGTGCTAAAGTTTCCGGCAGCCGGTTTGTTTATTACATCGGTGAAGGAGCGCTCTTAGAACGGGCTCTATATAATTTTTATTTAGACCAGAATACTAAGGCCGGTTACAAAGAAATTTTACCGCCGTACATGGTTAACTCCGCTTCAATGTACGGAACCGGTCAATTCCCGAAGTTCTTGGAAAAGCACGCCGGCTACGAATGTGAAGGAACCGATTTAACGATGATCCCAACGGCTGAAGTTCCGCTAATTAACTACTATCGTGGTGAAACTTTGCCGGAAGATCAATTACCGATTCGGGTCACGGCATTAAGTCCAGCCTTCCGTTCTGAAGCCGGCAGTGCTGGCCGTGATACCCGAGGCTTGATTCGGGTTCACCAGTTTAATAAGGTTGAATTAGCTCAATTCACTAAGCCGGATGAATCTTGGCACGCTTTAGCTGAAATTACGCACCAGGCCGAACATTTGTTACGGTTGTTACGAATCCCGTACCACGTAATTCGGTTAACGACTTCCGACATGAGCTTTACCGCGGCTACGACTTACGATTTAGAAGTGTGGATGCCGGGTCAGCATTGTTATCGCGAAATTTCAAGCTGCTCGAACACGACTGATTTCCAAGCCCGTCGTTCTCACATTACTTATCGTGATTCTAACGGCAAATTGCATTATGTTCATACGTTAAACGGTTCCGGGCTAGCGGTCGGCCGAACGGTTGCCACAATTATGGAAAATTACCAGAACGAAGACGGAACGATTAACGTGCCGAAAGTATTGCAACCTTACATGCACGGAATTAAGAAAATTACTAAAGATCATCAATTTTAGTTGATTTATTAATTAAATTATGATATTATGCTTTGTGGTTGTTAAGGAAACACTTAACAATTACAAAGCATTTTTTAATTAATTTTGAATTGAAGTTGACAGTTCTTCATAATTATGATATTATTCTAAGTGTTGTCGATGAGATAATTCATATCTGTTCATGGAGGGTTAGCTCAGCTGGGAGAGCATCTGCCTTACAAGCAGGAGGTCACAGGTTCGAGCCCTGTACCCTCCATTCATGAGCCGTTAGCTCAGCTGGTAGAGCATCTGACTTTTAATCAGAGGGTCGAGGGTTCAAATCCCTCACGGCTCATTATTAATAATGACTTGTTTCTGCAAATTGCAGGCGTGGCGGAATTGGTAGACGCGCAAGATTTAGGATCTTGTGTCTAATTAGACATAAGGGTTCGAGCCCCTTCGCCTGCATCTATCAAGTCAATTTTATGCCGACTTAGCTCAGCTGGCTAGAGCGCTTCATTAGTAATGAAGAGGTCGGGCGTTCGAATCGTCTAGTCGGCATTATGCGGAAGTAGTTCAGTGGTAGAACGCCACCTTGCCATGGTGGAGGTCGCGGGTTCGAATCCCGTCTTCCGCTTTTTATTTTTAGAATCCTTTTGGTGATGTTTTGCCGGGGTGGCGGAATTGGCAGACGCACGGGATTTAAAATCCCGCGGACATTTTTGTCCGTATCGGTTCGAGC
>CAKQCC010000010.1 GCA_934216625.1 uncultured Lactobacillaceae bacterium | reverse complement strand
GCAAAGCCGCCACGAACAGGATCATTAATAAATATGGCCAGTCACGCCTAGCTTGCTTTTTCAATAATTTTGACATCCAATTCCCCTAACCATTCAATTCGCAGCCAACCACGAAATTATCCACAAAAAACTCCGGCAATTTCAACCGGAGCTTTTTAGGTTAAATTAATGCTTTAATTATGCAAATTCGCGACGTAACCATGAATTTGCTTAATCGTTGTCTGTTTGTTGCGCCAGCATTGTTTCGATAAATCAACCGGGTACTTCTGTGGGTTCAGCTGACGCTTGTATTCTGGCCACAAAGAAGCCAGTGAAGCGGTCGCGTGCCGCTTAATGTCCTGAACTGACGGCTCATGATAAACCTGTCGACCATTTTTAAAAATGGTCTTCAGTAACGGGATCGCCCGGAAATCAGTTAAACGCTTGTTGATGTAAGTGTATTGAGGATGGAACATAAAAAGTGATTTCTCGCGATTCGGGTTTTCGTCGCCAATCGTAATGTAATCACCCTCCGATTTGCCATCGCTTCGTTTGGTAATCCGCCAAACCTGTTTTTTAGCCGGCGTCGTGATCTTAGCCGGATTATTGGTCAGCTTCATCGCGTTGCGCATGTGACCTTTACCGTCGTCAATTGACACCAATTTGTACACGCCACCAAGGCTCGGCTGGTCGTAAGCGGTAATCAATTTGGTACCGACACCCCAAGCATCAATCCGAGCGTGCTGCATCTTCAGGTTCGTGATGATGTTTTCGTCCAGACCGTTCGACGCCACGATCTTAGTCTTAGTGAAACCAGCGGCGTCCAGCATCTGTCGCACCCGTTTGGACAAGTACGCCATGTCACCAGAATCAAGGCGAACCGCCGCAAAGTTAATCCGGTCACCCATTTCTTTAGCAACCCGGATGGCGCTCGGCACCCCACTTTTCAAAGTGTTGTACGTATCAACCAAGAAAGTGCAATCGTGATGGGTTTCGGCGTAAGCCTTAAACGCCTGGTAATCGTTGCCGTAGAGCTCAACTAACGAATGAGCGTGGGTCCCAGCAATCGGTAAGCCGAACTTCTTTCCGGCCAGAACGTCGGAAGTCGAATCAAAACCACCGATGTAAGCCGCCCGGGTCCCCCAAATGGCGGCCGAAACCTCTTGGGCCCTCCTGGCGCCAAATTCCATAATCGGGTCGTTACCGGCCGCGGTTCGAATCCGGGAAGCTTTGGTCGCCACCAGGGTCTGATAGTTAACGATGTTCAAGATTGCGGTTTCCACTAATTGACATTCCACGATTGTGCCTTCAACCTGTAAAATCGGTTCGTGGGCAAAGACCAGATCACCTTCGTGAGCCGAACGAATGGTCCCGCGGAACTTAAAGCGCCGCAAGTAATCCAGAAATTTCGGGTTAAAGAAGTGGGTTTGTTTTAAATAACTAATATCATCATCAGTAAAGTGCATGTGATTAACGTATTCAATTACGTGCTGCAAACCCGCGAAAATCGCGTAACCGTTGCCGAACGGGTTGGTCCGGAAAAACATTTCAAAAACTGCGTGCCGGTTCTGCAAATGTTTGCCCCAATAAGTTTGAATCATGCTTAATTCGTAAGCATCCGTATGCAGAGTTAAATTTTCTTCAGCCATTTTGATCACCTTTGGTTATTTTCTAAAACCATCGTCGCCGGTGTCCTTCAGCAACGCCTAACATGCTCATTGCCGAAGCCCCCAGCATCATTATTGCCATTAACAAACTAACGTGTCGGTCACCAGTCTGTGGCAAGCGATTAAAGTCGCGGTAACCACGAACGTAGGCCCTGAATTGATGAGACGAATTAGGGTTCATCGGCAAACGTCGCCGGGCATCATTAACTCCAGCAACGTAATGCTTAGCATGAGCAACCCGTTTAGAAGGTTGTGACGTTGATTTAGGAGCTGGATTTGAGCGTTGAGCTGGCTGGTGCGTCGAACCGTGGTTGAACGACCGACGTGGATTATGCTGACCCGAATTGCCAGCCGGTTCATTCACTGAACGCGAACTATTGGATTCACTATCAACAGAAGTCGGTGATTCGGGTGCCGAACTAGTTGGTTCACTCAAAGTCTTGGACGACGTTGAATTGAATTCCGAACGGGCCGAAGTTGACAGCACTGACGAACTAGAACTGGATTTTGATCCGGACACCGCCGTTGAATTAGAATTCAGGTTCGGTCGGGTGCTAGCGGATTCCGCAGAATTAGAATGACTTTGCCGAGCAGCTCGCGACGCAGGAGCACTCTGCTGCTTAGCAAACGAGCTGGCTGCCGATTGTGATTGACTAGCTTGACTGGCCGAAGCCGACAGCGAAGCGTTAATGGACGCATCGGCAGATGAACGAGCCGCTTGGCTTGAACGGGCTGACGAATCAGCCGAAAGCGCAAATTGATCATCATGATTTTCACTCTGCGCTACGTTCGCTAAACTACTGAATTCGCTGCTGGCTGACGAATAATAATGATCAGCGTTTTGCGCTGCCGAAGCGTTCCGAAAAATAGAACGGTAATAATTACCGCGCTGCTTCAACTGGTTAGTCAAAAGGACCCGCTGATGATTATCTAAATCCCGATCAGCCGCGATCTCGCCACTGGTCTGGTTCATCAAACTGGTCGTGGCGCTCATGACGCTTTCAAGTCGGTTGTGAGCGGCGGAACTAGCGGCCGCCGAAACTTGATTAGCGACCTGCTGATTCTCACTTTGGGCCGAATTCACAACCTGAGCAAATTGGTCACTAGCGCTTGAATACTCTTGATCGCCAATCGTGATGTCGGAAGCGCTTCGCAAAATCCCCTGATAGCTATCGTCCAGCTGACCAATCTGATTCAACCAATTAGTTTGTTGAGAATTGTTCAATGCCGAATCAGCGTCGCTAACGGTATTATCAGCTGAATCAGCTAATCCCGAAACACCGTTTTCAAGTTGGGCAAGCCTCGACTGAAGCACTGTCGCTGAAGACGCTGCCGCTGAAGCAGAAGCGGAACTAGCTAACGACTGATTAATTTGTGACTGGATTGACAGAGAAGCCGAAGCTGACGCGGAACTAGCCGATGATTGACTAACGTCGGATTGATCCGTACTGCTGGCTCGACTAAGTAACTGGTCCAAACCGCTGCTGGCTGATGAATAATCATTATCATCAGCCTGGACATCGGAAGCGCTTCGTAATTCGGACCGGTAGTAATCATCTTCGCTGCTAACCTGACTAATCAAAGCTGAACTCTGCTGCTGATTCAAATCGACATCGGAATCCGTAATGTCACTATCAACCGAATTCGCTAAACTCCCCACTTCACTTTCCAGCAAATCAAGGTCGGACTGGAAAATAGCGGACGATTCCGAAACGGAATTAACTGAAGAACTGGTTTGAGAACTAGAACTGATCTGACGATTGCTCGATGAAGAGCTTTGACTTTGATTTACGGTTGGCGAAGACGAAACGGTGCTGCTCTGGGAAACGGAACTACTTTGGGAATTAGCTGAAATGGTGGCACTCGAAATCGAACTACTCTGTGAATGAGCCGAACTGGTCTGACTAGATGAACCGTTTTGGGAACTACTCTGACTAGTCAAGCTGGCAGAACTAGTTTGGGAACTCTTTTGACTGGTTGACTTGGCGGAACTGCTTTGGTTAGCCGAATTAGTAGAACCGTTTTGAGAACCGCGATTAGAACGCGAACTTGAGTTAGCCCGCGAATTTGCGGACGGACTAGCGGAGTTAGATGGTTTAGTCTGAGCATGACTAGCGGAAGACTGTGGCTGAACTGAACTGGCCGAATGTCCAGCACTAGCCGGACTCATTTCGGCCACCACCGCACTTGACAACGCTAACAAGTTAGAATCAGAAGTTGCTTCACTAGCTCCGGAAGTCAATTCAGTGTGAAAGCTGGCGAAAGCTGACGACAGGGTTGACCGTAAAGCTCCGGAAGTGGAATCGGCCGATAAAGCTTGACTGGCCGACTGATAAACCTGATCAGCCGAATTAAGTGCCGAAGCCTGCCCATCGTTAGCCGTGATTAGATTCATCATGCGATGATTCGAATCCAGAACCATCCAATCGTAACGTCTCCGGAGTTCCAAACTATCCTTAGTCTGATTTGGAATTACCGGGATCTCGACATTACCGCTATCGTTGACATCGTCGTAATTAATGCTGTTCGGGGTACTAAAGTAATAGAACAACGGTTTCTCGGTCAAGCCATAAATACGGTAACCAGACGGAACCAATTCACTAATGTACTTCATCGGGATTTTTTGATTCAACGGACCCAATAAATTACCGGTTCGCACGTTTTCATAGTTCGAAAAACCGGTGCCGAAACTGTAATCACCGTTCTGGGTCAAGTCTTTATAATCATACTGGAAATTGGCCAGTTTAACGTTTTTCACCGGATCAACATTCAGGTAATAAACGGCCCCGTTCGCGTATTTCGGCTTCTGCTGATTCCAGATTGCTTCAGCATCACTTGAGACCCGTAAGAAACTTGGTAACTGGTTAATTGCCGTTTGGTAAGAAATCGGCTTCATGTTTGATCCCTTAACGTCCCAGCTGCCGTAGTGTTTAGGGTAGTGCGAATCATTCCAGTCCTTGTGATTATCGTGACCGTTGCCGGAAGCTTCAGCGTCATGCTTAAATTCTTGGTAATGGTGATCATCCCGAAAGTAGATCGTCGAAGCTACCGTTCGAGACTTGACCGGAACGTTCCAGGTCACGGATTGATTAGTAAACTGGTAAGTTTGGGGAGGATTAATCAGTTTATACCCTTGCGGGACCTGATCGGGACTCGGCTGATATTTAGTTCCAGCAGGCCCTTCAGCACTGCCGGTCCCCACTACTTGACCCTTATCATCGACGTACTTTAGATGATTAACGATCCCGTTCGGCGCAACTTTAACCACGACTTTAACCGGGCCGTCAAAGTAATCATTCGATTTATAGGAACTGGTGATTAATTGCCCCGCGTACTCGCGAGCAACCGGGACGCTAACCCAGCTACTTAAAACCGAACTACCGTTTCGGTCCCGGAGTGACTGGTCGATATTGTAAGCATCGCTCCCGATCGCCGCAATCGCGTTATAAATTCCACCGGGAACCAGGCGGAACTGGATCTGATTCGGAATCCGACCGGTTGCACCATTACTCGTGTAATTAGCGTACGCACCGACCGGATCGTAATCACTCTGGTCACTGTGAATCGTAATCGCATCATTATGATTTGCGGGATAATTACTACCATACATCGTAGCTTGGATAATGTGATAACCGCTCGGCATTCCAGAAGCCCAATTCAAATCAATCGGGTCGTTAGTATTACCCGAAAAGATTTGGGAAGCACTGACGTTCATCGGGTTACCATTCTGATCATGATACTCATAATCAACTTTAGTTTCATCATTGCCGCTGATTGATTCTGGATACAAATTAACCGCGTGGTTCCAAGTGATCCCGTTTTTGGTTACCGTGCCGGTAATCGTTGCCGGAGTGTCCTGGACCGTGTAACCATCCGCAAAACCATCAGCCACCCCGGCGTAGGTCGGCAGTGAAATCTGGTTGCCAGCTTTAATCTGGTCAGCATTAATTCCTGATGATCCAGAACTAACGATGTTCGGTAAATAATCGGTGTGGTCGGTAAACAATAACTGATTATTATCGCCATACACGTTGACCGGAATCCCAACGTACTTCGGGTCGCTATAAATTGGTGAAAGTGAAGTCGGGCCATCATTATCACCGTTAGCGCTACCCGCGTGAATTTCGGGATGCTGATGAGCCGAGCCAGCGTTCGAAGCTGAACTAGGACTGGTTTGAGCTGCACTCTTCTTTGGTTGAACTGACGCGTGTGATGCGGTAACGTCCCGATTTAACGCGTTCAAAGCATCCCGCATTCGATTAATCGTATCGTTAAACGTGCTGGCGGGAACTCCCAAATACAAATACCGATCAAATGCGGCCTGATCTTTGTGAATCATCTTTGTCAAAGAAGCGGCCGAAGATGAATGATTTAATTTCTGTTCATCAACCCCAGCCTGACTAATGATTCCAGCAACTTCACTTTTGTATGTAGCATCAGCACTGCTGTTTTGGTAACCAGAATTTAAATTATGGTTAGCGTGATGATAAGCCGATGAATTAACGGATAACGATTGTGATGAATGACTAGTCGAAGCCGGCTGTGCAGCTGATGATTCTGCCTTTGAATTTTGATTGCTAGGGCTTGAACGATGATTTAAAGCATCGACTGAACTCATAAATTGTGCTAGACCATTTTCGGCCGCAGAGTAATCTTGACTAATTGCCGACGGGGTGGAATCATCCGAAAACTGATACGGGTAAAAACTGATCAAGTAGTAAAGCGAGCCCTCTAAACTATTTATCTGGCTACTATTCAACTGGTAATCAGCTGATATTCGATTTGAATCGCTATCATAAAGATTAGCTAAAGAACTCGTCGCGTCATTGACAACATTAGACAAATTAGCTGATGAACTAGCGGATAATGAAGCGTTCGTTGATGACGGACGACTTTGTGAACTTGATTTAGACTTGGCAGCTGACGAGCTACCGGTCGAAGCCGATCGTGAATTAGAAGATTTTGGTCCTGAATTTTGCTGTGAATTTCTCCGATTATTCTTTTCCGTCGGTGAATTCAGCAGGTTATTAATTTCCTGATCAGATCTTTTCGCACTTCCCGGCACGGAAGAACTGGCTGAATGACCACAGGCTCGAATTGAACGGGTATTCCTTAACGTATACACCGCTTTGGGTTTGGCCCGATTAGCAGTACTTGGATCATTAGGGGTTGGATCGGCATGAACCGAATGATGGGCAAATAATCCCGTCATTCCGGTAATTGACATTGCAATTACTGAAGAGATTAACCATTTAAAAAGATTTTGATGTCTAGAATTATAATTCTGTTTCTTCATTTTCTTTTTCGTCCTAGTTAAAACAAACTTTTCTTAACCCGAGTCTTATTACTAGTAATGAACATCCCGTTTTTCAGCATGAAACGGGCCGCATTACCATCACGAACCACGTCGGCGACTTTCAAACGGGTTCCCCGTTTAATGAACTGCATCCGATTACCAGCATCAAAATGCTTGTCTTTATGGGAATAAATCCCGTTCGGGTCAATGACCTTGACTTTTCTCGGCAGCGAATATTCGTAAGCGTTGGTAACCGCTGACTTGTCGGCAGTAATGTAACCGCCTTTAACCCGGTAGCAAATTTGACCATCGTCCCGGCGAATTACACCGATTACCTTGAAAGAGTGCTTGAAATGATGCTTGTTAAACTTGCGGATCCGGTTATTGACGTTAAAGTAAGCGCTGCTGTGCAGATAAATCGTCCGCTTGGCGTACACGCGGAACGGGACCGTGATCTTGTAACGACGGTACGCTTCCCTATACCCGTTGACGTAACCGGTCGAAAGGCCCCGCAGGTTAATCATCGGTTTAGCAATCATTCCACGGGCTTTTCCATCGTTAGCTCCGTCATGATAAGCCCGCAAATATTTGCGCCGGCCAACTTTGTAAGCCCGTTCGTAAGCCTTCAAATACATTTTTGACTCATGAATGTTTAACCGGCGGGCGCGACCGCTGGTTCCGTCAAAGTAACCAGCCGCTTTTCCGGTCCGGATTGAAACCCCGGTCTGTTCAGACACGAATTGGGACTGCGGGATCTGATTAGGCTGCTGACGACCCACCGAAGACGCGGGTTTGTGAGCAGGCTGCGGCCGTGAAGTATGAGGCGCAGACCGCCGTGATGAATGGTTCGCCATTCGGTCAATCCGTTCCCGCGCCATTTTTTTCTGCTTAGGCGTCAGGTTAGAAGCGTTAATCCGGTCACGAACACTTTCAACTGCTGAATTAACGACGTTTTTGGTGTTAATTTTATCAACAACGCCCTTCACCAGAATCGTACCGTGGTTTTCGGAGCTGTAAATGCTCTGAATCCCGGCGACGTGATCGACGTCGTGGTCAACCCTCTGGCGAATGGACTTCAAGCGCTTAATGGCTGCTTTCTTACTATTATCGTCAACGTTCTTCATTTGCTTAATGCGGTTGACTGCGCCGGTTACCTTATGATTAATGGCGTCGTGGGCCGCCTGTTTAAACGAATTGTTGCCGACGGTCTGGTCAAAGACGTTGTTAATCCGGCCTTCACTCTTTTGTTCGTTCTGCGCACATTCGGTCGCGTTTTTCGAATTATTGATGTTATGTAAAGCTTCGTGATAGTAGCGATCGATTTTCAAATGGGCCTGGCGATCTTCACGCGGCGTCAAGTTCTTCATTTTCTCCACTTGCTGCTTAGCGTTCTGCGTGATCTGGTTGATCCGGTTAATATTGGCGTTCTGAACGGCACGGGTCTCAATCTTCGACAAAGCCGCCCGACTGTTGCTGACGATCCGATCAATTTCTTCATCGTTTTCCTGATCGATCCGGTAGTTAGTGCTTTTGGTAATTTCCGTAATCTTAGGTAAAATCTTTTGCTTGGCCTTTTTAGCCAAATCCGAATCGTTCTTGATCTGGCTGCGAATGTGGTTAGAAATGCTGTTAATAATGTTATGCGCGGTCTGCTTGACCGGATCCATGTTCGCAATCTGGGCAATGATCCGCCGAACGTTACTCTGACCACCGGCTTCAATCTTAGTAATGATGTTAAAATCATTCGCCTGATTAATGTTCATGGTCGTCTGGTCACGAATGTACGTAACGGCCTTTACCGCCCGCTGCTTACTGTCGGCATGTAAAGCGTTCATCCGCTTGATCCCGGACAAAGCCCGGTCCGCCACGTTATTTATTTTCTGGACGTTAGCCCGCTTAATGACTTTGTAAATCGAGTAACGGCCGCGGTCAATATCATCATCAACGTCCCGGTCTTCATCGGCATTAATTCGCTGATTAGTGTCGTTCATAATCCGCTTAATCTGATTGGTAACCTGACCGCGTTCAACCGTCGTCAAACTCTGGTCGGCCGCTAACTTTTTCGCGAGCGGCAAAGCCATCTGTTTTACCCGTAAATGAGCCTGGTGCTTGAAACGGTCGGTCCCGCCCACGATTGAATTAACGATGTCGTTAATCCGGTTTTCACCATCTTGCTCAGCTTGATCGGCCAAAACCACGCTGCCGGAACTGTTAATGTTCCGGTCGGTATTCAGTTGAATTGATTCAATCTTGCGGTACGCTTGCTGAACCTTAGCGTGACTCAGTTTACTAACCTGTGAGATCCGGTTGTAGGCGGTTTGAGCGACCTGGTTTGCCCGCTCCAGATTATTCTTGCGATCCAGCTGCAGGGCCCGGTCCATGCTCATCTTGATCTTGCCAACTAGCCGCCTGAGGCCCATGTTGATTTCGGCGTTATTCTGGCCGCTGACGATCAGCCGGACCGCCTGGTTAGCGTCCCGGTCGACAAAGTTGCTGCTGACCTGTTTTTGATTAAACGTCAGGTTAGACACCACAATCTGATTTCGAACCTGTTTAGCCCGATCACTGACCTTCTGCAAAGCCTTCGCTTTGTCAGAATTAAGGTTGCCGATGATCTTGCCGACCGCTCGATAAATCCGGTTTTCGCACATCTGTTCAGCTCGGTCGGCCATCGGAATGGTCGAAGCGGCATTAATCCGGTGATTCGACTCCCGGTAAATCCGGTCCAGATCAATACTGAGCTGGTGTTCAACGATGGCGTCTAGGTTACTGAACTGGTTAATCAACCCCCGAACGCTTTCGATACTGTGATTAACCATTGAAAAGTCATTGTTTTTATCGTCAATCAGACTTTTCTCAACGTCGTGGGTAATCTTGCCAATGCCGGTGCTCTGGTCAAAATTAACGTTACTGTTATTGTTCTGGTCACTGCTAATCTGGGCTTTAACCACCTTCGCGTCAGCAGAAATCCGGCTTAAGGTCGCTTGTTTCTGGGGCGGCGTTAAATTAGAATTATTGATCTGGCCCTGGGCCCGCGTCGCCGCTGAATCAATCGCCGTTTTAGCGTCCTTCAGCAGGCTCTGGTTGATCAAGGTGTGCAGGTGATTCTCCATTTCCTGTTCCTGAAGACGGGTCTGGGAAACACCGGCGTGATTACGTCCCTTCCCCAGATTATTAATGTTGGTCCGGTAGAACGAATTGATTTTCCGCTTGGCATGGTTCCGGTCCGCAATCGGTAAATTCAGCATCTGATCAATCTGCCGCTTGGCAAGGTTAATCACGTTTTTAACCTGATTCTGGTAAGCGGCCCGATTATCATCGGCCACGATTGACTTGATCCGGCGAATTCCCTTCGACAAATCAATTTCAATCGAACTACCGCTGTCGGTATCAATGGTCTGATCAATTTTCCGGGCGTAACGGCTGATTTTCTGGTCAGTATCGGCTTTCTGGTCCGGATTCATGTAAGAATAGTAACTGTGAATCTGGTTTTGGGCGTCTTCGACGGTCCGGCGAACTACCGCGCGGGCGATCTTTTGTTCGCACTGGTCAATTACGGTCGAAACGTTGCCGGTGATCGAATGGTTAATCATCGTCTCGAAAGAATTCCGGACTTCGTTAATGTACTCGCTGGTCTTATCCTTAATGCCGAGGGCCAACGTGTTCAGGCGACTGACCGCGTCCTTAGTCTGACGAACGAACTCGTCAAAGTTAGTAATCTCGTTCAGCTGCTCACTGTTGTCATGCAGGACGTTCATAATGGCCCGGATCCCCTGCTGCTTAACCCGGTTGACCGAAGTAATGCTGTCGGCGGAATCCAGCTGCCGCTTAAAATTCTTCTGGAGACGATTAATCTGCTGATTAGCTAAGGACTTGGCCGACAGACTCATGGACTGGTTAGTACTGATCTCATCCCTGATCTGGGAAACCACGTGGGCCACCAGATCCAGAATGTTCGCTTTATTGCTTGAGACGTACTGGGTCAGAGAACCCTTGATCGCGTTGTAGCCGCCTAAGTACGCATCATGAACGGCCTGCTGATTAATGGCACTCTGGATGTTAGCTTGGGCCTGGTTAACGGCGTTATTAATGTCGTTTACGGCCATGTGTTTCTTTTCCGATGACAGATTGGACTGACTGATGCGCGCCATTGAAAGGTTTGACAAATCATCCAGTTGGATTGAACCCGTAATTTTGCTTAGGCTGCCCCGGTAATCGGTCAGCATCTTGTTAATGGTTGAATTGTCAATCGCGTTCCTGATCAGAAGCTTAGTTCGCTGAACGGTTCGATTAACGCTCGATTCCGCGATTGATTTCCGTTTAGGACCGACATGCTTTAAGCCAACGATCACTCGGTTAGCAGATCGGGCAGCGTTACTGATTGAAATTACAGCTGCGTTGGTCCGATGAGTATTCTGCGAATTTAAGTGAACGTTTGAAGCCGCGTGCGTCCCGGTAATAATATCTTGTGCATAACTGGCCGCACTGCTGATGGCCGACTCAACTGCACTTTCATCCGACAAAGAATTATCTGCCATGAGAATCCTCCCTGCACTAACTACCTTATGTATTTACATTCTATTTTAACACAGTTAGCGATTCGATTCGGAAAATGACAAACAAAAAAGCCCAAATTAATGGGCCATTTTATCAAATCCTTTAATTAACGAACGCGAACTAAATACTCTCTTCTCAACTGCCGCTGCTGACGTGGTGTAATGTGCAACACGTTTCGAATGTAGCGACTGACGCTGCCGTAATTCCGGTTAATCACGTTTCGGTAAATCTTTAACAACCGCAGCTGGTAAAGGTACGGATACTTATGCTGATAATAATTAGTCAGCAAGAAATCATTGGTATTATTGCGTTCCGACACGCCTAAGATGTGAAGCAGCAGGTATGATAACACTCCGGAGCGGTCACGGCCCTGCGTACAGTTCCACATGATCGGGATCCGGTGTTTGCCGGCCCAGAGGATCAATCGCAAGCCGTGCCGATAAGCCTTAATCGCCTGCGGATTCTTGCTATACGCCCATTGGTAACGATAACCTTCACCGTATTTAACCCGGTACGAATAAATCCAGGCTTCCTGGCTGGAAGTCTCGATCGGGTCAAAATAGTAGCGCATTCGCATCCCGGGCAACCGGCGCATTAGGCGAAATTCACCCGGGTTCGGCCGGCCCTTAATACTAACGTCACTACCGGTCCAGTAGCGCAAATCAATATCATGATGAAGATGAAGCCGGTTTAAAGTCCTGACTCCCCGGTTCGACACGTAATGAAGGTTTCCGGACCGGTACAAAAGGCCCGAACGAACTCGGTAGCGACCGTGATCGGCCCTAAAACCACCTTCGTCTCGGCAATTAAAATTCACGCTGGGGTGATGGGCCCAGCGCCGTTGAGCTGCGAAACGGTTGATCCGGTTGGTCCAATAATTTTCGTCAGCTTGCTGTTTCGGCGTAGTTATCTGATCACGCTGAGTGTCACCAACTTGCGCATGAGCGTCAGCAACCGCAACCCGAGCGTGACGAACGACGGGCTGAATCACCCGTTCATTCGCGGAAGCGTTGGTTGCAACCGCCAAGCCACCGACTAAACTAACCCCGCAGATTAGGAGGGGTAAGATTCGTTTGAAATGATTCAAGTTTAATCACCCTTAAAATAACTAATTTTCAATCCGGAAGACTTTAATATTTTATGGCAAAAAGAAAAGGGCTCAAATTAATGAACCCTTTTCTTAATATGTCAAAAGCTTTAAGCTAGCTAATCTCTAAGCTTGAACGCTTTAAAGTACTTTTACGAAATTCTTGTTAGCCGTTACGTAAGCGGTATGACCACCGTAGTTAAGCTGGAACCGGTACAAGTCGCTCACCGGAACTAAGCTGTCCACGTGAAGGACCTGACCGCGCTTAATAAAGTGTTCATAACCACTGTGGTTACCCCAGTCAGTCGGAGTGGAATGAATTTCAACCCCGTTGAAGTTGCGAGCTTGAATGTTATAACCCTGGTTGGATTGCTTCAAGGAGCCATCACCATAGTTATAATAAGCTTTCTCAACTTCATCCGGATTGCCATCGACGTAACCGTAGTAACCAGGCGTGGAAGCCAACCCAGTCTTGTCAAAGACTTGAACCAAGAACCGAACGTTAGTCTTACCGTTCAGTACTTGCTTATAAGTCTTCAAGATCTTGAACGTGGTGTGCTGGCCAGGCGCAAACTCATTCAGGGTCTGATCGCCGTTGCCACCCAAGTTCACACTGCTGTGAAGGGTTAACGGCTGACCGTTATCCAAAATCTTTGCGTAACGCCAACCATATGAATTGGTGACGTCAGTAAAGTTGGAGTTATTGTCCTGGTTGCTTTCGTGATTGGACTGGTTTCCATTATTGTTGTTGTTAGGTTTCGTTGAAGCAGAAGCAGCGAGACTCTTGATCTCGTTCTGCAGGTTTTCAATTTCACCCTTGTTGTTGTTGCGGCTAATGTCGTTATTCAGATCATTATTCGCGGAGTTAATGGCGTTCGCAATCATGCTACTAGCGGTGGACAACAAGCTAGCGCGATGATCCGAAGGAGCAGTAGCACTGCTATTGTTGCTGTTCGGATTAGTCGGCTGCTGATTGTTGTTGTTACCGTTACTGCCACGATTGATCTTCACCACCGGAATGGAAACGGTCCCGTCGTTGTAGGAGTAACTGCCGGGCTTGAAGTTGCTAGCGACCTGGTAATCAGCCGGTACGTTAGTAGTTAAAGCATCGTTCGGCACGGTGTTACCACGGGTACCGTCAAGAGTGACGATTCCGCTCGGCACGGTTTCGCCATTTTCCTGGTCGTAGTAATTCAAATTGATTGAACTCTGGTTATCAACCGGTTGATTGTTACCAGGATTCGTCTGATTCGAACTGCTGCCCGGATTACTTGGCTGCTTAGCGTGGTTGTTATCACTGTTTGCCGAATTAGCACTGCTCGGGTTGCTCGGTTGAGCATTCGAGCCATTGTTGTTACTAGCCGGAGCACTGGCGCTGCCGCTATTAACCGACGGATTCGAACCGCTGTTACTATTAGTCGGGTGGTTCGGGTTCACCGGCTGACTAGCGCTACCGTTAGTACCGTTGCTGCCGTTCGGTTGAACCGCAGATCCGTTATTGTAGGTATTATCGCTAGCACTCTGCTGCTGATTGCTGCTGCTACCAGGGTGACCAGGTTTCGTGCCGTTGCCCTTATTATCGTTAGTACCCGGTTTATTCGGGGTACCTGGCTTCTTCGGGTTCTGGTTATTGCCGTTGTTGCTGTTGTCATCGCCGTTATTATTGTTTTGAGTATCGGTTCTGACAACCGGAACGTCAATCACGCCCGTGCCAACTCTCGGTGCTCGAGCTAACAACCGGTTCAAGTCACGGTTATTAACGGCCGGAACTGACATTGCGGTAGCACTCAATTTCATTGACGGCCGGTTCAAGTGGTTCATTGCCCGATCAATATCGGACTGACGAACACTGCCCAACCGAACGGCTTGATGACGAACCGCATTCAAGTACGGATGCTGAGTAGCGTAACCACCCTGAGAATTATCAGAGTTGTCAGCAACATTGTTGCCGCCAGCTGGCTTAGTATCATCATTGCCGCCTGGTTCAGTTGGTGTATTAGAATTACCTTTAGTACTCTTGTTATTATCCTGGTTAGCAGGAACGTTGTTCTGAACACTAGCTTCAACTGCAGCACCATCAGCAACCGTAACTCCATTATTAAAGGTTACCGTGTATGGCGTGTAGCTACCATTAGCATCATGAGCACTATTAGCACCGCCAGCAGTATAAGTACCAAAGTCTTGGTAAAGATCACCATCATTACCCAGAACAAAGTTGAAGGTCGTGTAGTTATCTTTATCAGAATTTTCACCAGGTTCTAACGTTGAATCAGGAGTGGTAACGCTGATGATATCACCAGCTTTAGCTGATTTATCAGACTTGCCTTGAGTTTGACCTTGATTACCCTTGACACTGATCACGGTATCACCGACACCGTTGGTTAAACTAACGCCGTGTAAGTTTACGGTGTTCGTATTGGTACTGTCTTCAAAGTTGTACTTACCAGCATCCTGGTAAAGATTATCATTACGGAAGCCAGTCGAACCAGTTTGCGGGTTAATACTTTGACCCATCAAGTAGTCAACACCATTCACAGCAAGAGCATTATTGTTATCCTTGTCAACCCTGACGGAATTCTGAGCAATGTTATCACTATCATAGTCAATCGGGTCAACGTACAAGTTACCTTTGCTGTCGGCATTCAATGGTTCACCATCGGAATCTAGAAGACTGCCGTTGGTAATAGTTTGACCATTTTGAGTGGTAATCGTGCCAATGCCATTATTACTACTATACTTACCAATAACGCTGTAAATACCGTCACTACCAATATTATAAGTACGAGTTACTGGATGATCCTTAGTATTGTCATTATTGTTCAGTTCGTAGGTAGTAACCGCAATTTCACCACTAGGAAGCGTGAAGTCGCTATTCTTAGTACTACCGTTATTATCCTCGTTTGGAGAATACGTAGTAATCTTACTACCATTTCCAACGACAACGCTGTCGGTACCACTATTACCTAAGACTTTTTCAACCGGATCAACTGAGCCATCAGTTACGGTCGTATTGTCATCAAAGTTAACTTGTTCTTTACCATTGACTGTCTTAGAAGTACCAACTTTATCAGCAACTTCATTCTTTGGCAATCCTTTAACGTTATTTAGAACAGCATGAGAGCCATCATTATAAGGAAGAGTCTTACTAGCATTACTGCTATCATTTACCATTCCATTAGACGGGTTGTAGTTAGCTTCTTCTAAAGTAATAGAACCATTAGAAGGACTATCAATCTTCCTGTTGAACAATGCGTCTTCATCATTCAAGTGATTTTGTTCATTATTCAACTCACTATTACTCCAGAATTGACCATACTTGACCGGATTACCATCGTTTTCGCCATTCGGTGTATTACGGAGTACTAAACCACTTTCGTTATCAACATTCCGAAGGTGATAATCAGTATCGTTACCTGCCAAGATGATACTCGGTAAGTGTTCTTCTTGAAGACCGGTAATACTCCAACCAATGGTGTTGTTGAAGAATGCGGTAACATCATGGTTACTGCTTGGGTCAACTTTCATGCCTTGGTAACCTTCAGCAAGCACGGATTCAACTTTCGTACCGTTACGGTAGTCAGTACCTTTCCGGCCGAACTTGTCAGTGCCGTAAGTATTTTCACCACTACCGTTATCATTATTATTCATTGAATTCTTCATGTTGTTACTGTCGGCATCTCTACCGTAAGTCATGCCTTCGTAGTTGATGATTGCAGTAGATGGCGTGTACTGAAATTGTCCAGCATCGGTATTACCATTACCGCCAGCAGAAGATGGTGCCAAGACAACATGATAATCACCTTTGCTGTTTTCCTTGATCTGGTACTTAATCGGTGTGTATGCCGCATTTTCAGCACGTTCAATGGAGTCATACATCAAGTCACCTTGCTGACCATTATGATCAGTGTAGTTATGAGCTAACACGTCGTTAACGATGGCTTCACGAATGTTCTTGGTGCTCAAAGTGTAAGTCGTGTTCAACTGAGAATGATTCAGATCAACGTCAACCGCAACTGGTAACTGAGTGGAGCTTTCATCACTACCACCATCATTACCTTTCAAGTTGTAACTAACTACGAAGTCAGCTTGAATTGCCGGAACGGAGTTAGCTGGTAACCAGCCGTTCGGACCATCTGGAACCAAGCCATCATGATCAGCTGGATTATTCGGATCGTAATGCTGATGATTAGGACTCGGAATCAAGTTGTGGTTATTATTGATGTCCGGGTTATTCTTGGTATCAGGGAAACCAGCTGGAACCGGTCGACTATTCGGAATAAATGGCAAGTTATGCGGACCAATCGGCAAGTTCGGATTATAACCGTTATTCTTTGGACCAACTGGTACGTAATTATGTGCATCATTCGGGTTCGTGCTGTTGGAACCAGAACCACTGTTATCAACGTAGACGTCGGTCGTTGCACCACCGTCAGTAATGGTGAAGAATTGACTGCCACCGATCTTAGTTTCAGGGGCGTTAGTATCACCACTATCTAACTGGGTGTAACCAGCATTCTGAATCTGTTGTGGAATAATTTTATCCCATTCAGGATTGTTCGGCATCATCACGTTAGTGCCAACAGCTTGGTCTTTAGCAGTTTCTGGATAATAAGTAACGGAATACGGAGTCGAACTAGTCTTACCGCTCTTCGTATCATATTCGATAAAGTGCAAAGTTTCTGGAGCACGATCCCACTTCAGATCACCTTTGTCCTTATCATTCGGTACGAAATTACCGTTGGCATCAAAGGTACCTTTTTCATATTCATCCTTATTATCCGGCACGTAGCCAGGACGAACGTTGACTGGTGTAATGTAATGATAGTGCCTGGATACGTTCGACGGAACCTGATCAGCAAACGGTACTACGATTGCGGTATCACCATTGTCAATCGGATTATTCTTCAGGTTAGATCCATCAGCAGCTTTTGGCGTTACGAAGTAAGTTGGATCGTTAACGTCCTTACCATTGTTATCAGTCAACTGGTACAACTGATTAGTCTTAGTATTGTATTCGTAATGGGCTTTGCCATCTGGAGTCTTATAATCAAGGATATTGTTAGCATCATTTGGATTAAATCCATCATTTGTAAGTGTTGTACTACCGTTAACTTCAATGGTAGGTGCTGCGTTTGGATGATTAGTTACTGAAGAAGGTTTGACTAGAGTTCCATTGGTCGGAATGTCATCAAATACTCCATTAACTTTCGGCTGTTCAGTATCTCGACGGACAAAGTCCTGATTACTGTCATCATTCTGAACGCTGTTATCCTGATCGTTGTTAACGAACAAGATTGCGTCGTGCTGATTGTTTACACCAAAGTTCTTATGATTAATATTATCTTTAGTGTAACCGTTCCAGTGTTCATTATCATAATCAACGCTGGTAGAGTTACCATCAGCATCCTTGCTGAAGCCTTCAGTATTCAACTGACTTGGTAACGGAACACCGACGTCATTATCTTTGTCATCCTGGTTATCAACGCTCTGGGCGTAGTTTTCGAATTCTGACTGTGAAGTTCCATCACCATTATTAAGGGCAGTGTTCACGTCTTGGCCAGAAACGGCATCACCTGCGACATGGCCATTCTCAGTATTAGTCCAGCGAACTACATGTCCGTTAATACCAGTCGTATGATTACCAGTGAAGGTAAACGCAGTGGATGGATGACTGTTCTTATCAGTATTAATGGTTTCATTATTATTAGAATCATTATTGTTGTATTTAAACGTCTTGTTACTATCATTATACTGACCAACAACTACCGAAGCGGTGTCACCTTTATTATCTCCGGACAGAGTATAGGTCATTTGGTCACCTTTCGGATCAGTAACTTGTAACTGCTTACCGCTGTTGATCATTTTAACTTGAGAAGTACCACTGTTCGAATTGTAATTCGGATCGTTAACCAATTCGTTACCGTCATTGTAAACAATGGCTGCTTGACCATTCTTGGTCTCGTAAGTACCAATTTCTTTGGAAACGTCGGTATTTCCTAAGTTAGGATTACTTTGACCATTAGTGTACTGGCCCAAGTCATAGGTAACGTTGTCAACCGTGATATTATGATTACTAGTATCAACATTGGCACGATCTTGAGAAGCTAACTTGCCGCCGTTCTTGTAAGTTAAAGTACCGTTCTGGTAACTACTGTAAATAGTGGATGGAGTATCATAACTATGATCAACGATTTGGCCGTTAACATAATCAAAATTACCATCGGTGCCATTATCAGCTTGCTTATAATCACCATTGCTAATACTAATTGACGTTGGCTCATAATCAGAACTATCGTTATACTTATTATCGCTTAACGTAATGGTACCAACGTTTTGGGTTTCAGTGACGCGATTATTACTAACTTGATAACCGTTAGCATTTAAATTCGTCAAATTGCCATTACCATCAAAACTAGCGTTGTTAAATGAGATACCATTACCCGTAATGCTATTGTTACTACGAGTTCCGGCAACACTTGGTTGACCGTTATCATCAGTTTTAATTTCATCAGTCTTCGGATCAACGTTATACAACTTCTGAGCTTTTGCATCATAGAAGTATGCTGGTGATTCATTAGTTAAATTAACAGGATTTCCACTATTGGTATTGGTATCATCGAAATGATAGGTGTCATTCTTACCAGAAATACCATTCAAAGTAATGGTACTGTCTTTACCATTATGATTAACGATACCTTCAGGCTTCCGATAATTAAGGCTGCCACCATTACCAACTTGATATTCAGTTGATACATTCTTACCATTGTTATTCGTATTAACGGTCAGTTTGTTGCCACTGTCGGAATTGAAGTTGGTATCATTAGCATCAACCAAGTCACCACTAAAGTTAGTGTAGAAGACTTTGGCAGCTTCTGGATTACTGTAACGGTAATGCAAACTGAGTGGATTACTGCCTTGACTACCAACGTCTGAGTCCCAGTTAATCCGGTTGACGTTGTAATCACGGTCATTATTCAGTGGATCACCAGTTTGGTTATCATTCGCTACGGAACCATCAACATCGGCAACGTGACGCATGTTCATCGGACTGAAGCCCATGTACAAGGCTAAGTGGTTTTTACTAGCATTGCCTTGATCAGCTACGGCTTCATTTTGGAATTCAACGTACAAGTCCTGCGGATCTTGATCCTTTTCAAAGCCTTGCAAGTCTGGATTGTTTTCAGTATATTTCTGGCCACCGAAGAATTGGGTATCAATGTAGTTCTGGAACCAATTATTGTTGTTTTTGCCTTGTGCTTTCCAATTATTATTATTGATTGGCAAGTGATAAATGTTATTGACGTGCAATGGCTGACCATTTGTGGCGTTTTGAGTAGCCTGATTTTCTTTAAGCAAGCTACCTAATTCAAGGTCAAAGGTACCAACTTGCTTGGAGCCTTGGTTTTGACCTTGGTTATTAACGTAGTCCTTGTAGATTGGAATCGGCAATTCACCAACTAACCGGTCACCATTCACTGGCACGTTACCATGCTTGTCACCGTTGTAGTTACCTTCACCACTGTAATCAACTGGGATTACGTAAGAGTAATTGTAACCACGGTAAACGTTGTTTTGAGATTGATTGTTAGCCGGATCACTGTTCCAAACGTAAGGAGCCGGTTCATTACTGCCTTCAACTTGGTTAGTCGTAGAAACCGGAGCTAATCCTTCGGCAAACTGATTTAACTCAGACGGATTACTAGCGAATTTACGCGGTTCTTTGTAATAGCCACCAACGTATTGGCCTAAATTATTATAAGCATCCTTAACGTCGGAAATACTCATATGAGGATTATTGGCTCCGCCTTGAACAGTCTTGCTACCAACCAAACGCGGTGTCCGGTCTTTGCCAGTCGTCGGCGTGTACATGTAGTAGTAAGTCCGTAATGCTTTAACAGTGGTCTGCTTAACCGGAACGTTATATTTAGTAACGTTAGCCATAACGGCTTCTGGAATCTTTGCCTGATTAGTACCATTATAATCAGGATTATCGACTTCAATCTGGTATGCTTGTGAAGCACTAGGGTTACCAGTCTGGCTAATCTTATTATCATTACGATCATCAGCATCGTAATAGTAACCAGATTGTAAACCTTCCGGCATTTCCGGCATACTATTATTGAGATCCTGGGTAGTATCTAAACCGGCATGACCATCATTTGAAGCTGGTTCATCAACGTTGGCACCATTATACATGTAATCGTAGTGATTAATGGCTTCTTTCGGCGCAACGTTGACGTAAATTGTCTGAACGTTACCTTTATAACGATTATGATCAGCATTGTCGTTATAATAACCGTCAGGAGCATTAGAGCCGGCAACCGTATTATTAATACCCTTACTAGAATTAGAATAAAGGGTGTAACCTTGAAGATTACTCATCACGTTAGCTTGATTAATATTACCAGCGTTTTTATTATTACCGTAGTTTAAAGTGTACGTATAAATTGGGGTACCATTATTACTTGCATCACTAGCATTCTTAATCGCATTACCTGCCAAGGTTTGTGAATAAGTAGCTTGGCCACCGTTCATTTTCTTGTTAACGTCATAGAAAACATATTTAACGGCGTCGGTAGCATGATGAGTACCGTCAACTGTACCATATGGTGCATATTTCGGCTGACTAGGGTTAGTTTGTTGAGGATTAGAATCATTACTACCATCTGGAACTAACGGAACACTGTATTGATTCAAATTACCAATGTACATCGGTTGAGTATTATCTAAGGTATTGGTGCTACCAGATTTGAACGCTAACTGATTATTACCATTAACGGTTTTAGCGTTATAAACGTAATTGTCTAAACTAGATGACTTGACTAAATTACTGCTTTCTGGTTGATAATCAGTTGGCAATTCATTATTAAACGTACTGTTAGATGGATTATCACCAATCCAATAGTATTCACCATCGGCATCAGCACCATTCGGCGTCAACTTAGCACCGGTATTGTAATTGTAGAAGTTAAACTGGTTAATGTTGCCCTTTTGATAATACGGTACGTAGTAAGAAGAAACGTTTTGAGCAATGTAAAGTTGACCATTACCATTCTTACTAGATGCTGGACTAGAAATACTATTAGCATCACTGAAAGCTTTGATATTACGATTATCAGTAGTACTAGTAGTTGGTTCAAAGAACAACTGGGCAGTATTACTATTGGTATCTATCGTATTACCAAAGGCGTCTTTACCAGTATCATCAGTCGGCAGGTTCTGTAACGTTTCATTGCCGAAGCTGTCATTTGATGGTACTAACTTCGATAAGTCATTTATGCTATCCAAGCCGTTAGTTACGTCAGCTTCTTGATCAACATTCGGGGTACCGTTACTATTGTATTTATTGAATAATTCATAACGGTTGAAGTTTTGAACATTATTGATAGCAGCGCTACTCATGCCAGTACCATTAAAGATACCATCAGTGTTGACATTAGTCGGTACTTTTAAGCTGCCTTCGATGCTTGACAAGTTACTCATACCATCAAACAAGTGGGACAGGTTACCAGTACCTTCAGCACCATTCATAAATTGAACGGTCTTGACGTTCTTGAATCTTGGATCTAACGCGTACTGACTAGCTAAGGAATTACTAGCGTCATCAGTATCATCATTCTGACCAACTACGCCGTTAATTTGTAGTGTCTTACCATCACTAGAAAACGTCATATTTGGTTCATAATTAAATTGACTGTTCCCGGTACCAGTAACTGAATCTTGACTAGTATTAGCATTGCTACCATTGTTAATTCCTCGAATATTCTGGGAATTAAGGACATTGGCCAGATTATTCATGCCATCAAAGAAGTGATCTAAGCTATCACCACTACCAACACTAACGTGTGGACCGAAGTCAACAGTCTTGACGTTCTTTAAGGCATCAGCAGCACCAGCACCTAGTACAGTATTCTGGCCACCGTTAATGTTGTTAAGTAGTGAATTGTTAGCACTATCACCATTATTATTACCAATTGTAGCGGGATTACTAGAATCATAACCGATGTACAAAGTATTACCGTCATCCGAGAGATTATAACCCTTTGGCAAGTAATTCAAACTAGGAGCGCCGGCAAAAGCGTCATTAGTTTTAGCATCAGGAGCAATAGTGGCATTTCCAGTAATTTTAGTCAAATTATCCATGCCGTCAAATAAGTGACTTAAATTATCAATAGTGGGGTTGTTACTAAAGTTAATCGTTGAAACGGTAGCTAACTGTGGATAACTATGAACAATTGAATTGTCTGATCCAGTAACACTACTCTTACCAAGAGTGCCACCGGTAACGTTCAACGTAACGTTACCGTTATGGTCAGTAGTGGTCGTTAAATGACTATTATCATCCCAGCTACTACCTGAAACGGCATTCTGAACATTTTGAGCAGGAGTACTACCATCATCAGCACCAACCCGTTTAGCAACGTTATTCAACGGATTGCTGGCACCAACGTTAGCTTTAACGTTGACGTTGACACTAGTGGCCTTTGCGTTTGATGACTGGTTGTTCCCGCTCTGTGCAGAAACATTACTAACCGCAGACTGACGGTTATTTAAATTACCAGCAGCTGAATTGTTAGCGTGGTCGGATACCAAAGTGGACTTCTGTGGTTCACTCTGGGTCTTCGTATTACTAACGTGATTACTGCCGTTCGTCGTGTCCGCATGAACGTTATGATTAGCGTTTGCAGTCATGGCGGAGCCACCGAGCATCATTGCGAAAAGACCGGCAAACATCCAGAATTTCTTGGACTTGTAAGCCTTAACGTGATACTTAGTGTCCTTTAAGAAATTAACTTTATTTCTTAAAGCTTTTTTAGACATACAAAAACCTCCAAACTGTAAAAAATAAAACAACATAAATATAAATGTTGGGAACGGCGTTGGAGACCGCCGCTCCAATAATCATTACTTCAAGCATTCAAGCTACAAGTCTTGTGTAGATATGTAACTCTCAACTTCAATATTATAACCATCTCAGTTTTCATGTAAAGGACATGCCGGCAATTAACCGAAAAGATTGCAAAAAGATTACAAGCAATTAATTTTTGGACTAAAAAAGACCCGCCGCGGCGAGTCAAAAATGATTAATTATTTTTCAATTTGTTTCACCCGATTTTTATCGCCCGTCACGAAAGTCCCATCACGAAGTTCGAGACTCGTGTCGTTGCCGACCAGGTGCAAGCGTTTCACGGATAAGACTTCACCGGGACGGATCCGGCCCTTCACCTGCTCGTGACTCAAGCTCGGGTCACCGTAATAATTAATGCCGCCGGGGCTGACCACTTTGACCCGGTGCGGATTACTGCGATAGCAAGTTAAGGTCACGAAGTCCGGATCGGCGGGGATGTAGCCGGTAGCGATCCGGTAGCACGTCAGCTCGCCGTTAACCACAACGTCCAGGACCTTAAGCCGCTGATTATAATGGTGCAGACGCTTCGGATACCTAACCAGCCGGTTGGCGCGCTCAATCCGCGGAGTGCGGTGCGAGTAAATCGTCCGCTTGGCGTACACGTAAAACGGAAAATGGACTCGATAGCGACGGTACGCCAGCTGATAGCCCTTCACGTAGCCGTACAGCAGGCCGGATAAATTAACCGGCGGTAGCCCAAGTAAGCGCTGGGTGCGACCGTCACGATAGCCCGCCGCAAAGGAACGCTTATAATAGCGGTGCTCATCCCGGTAAGCCGAACCATAGAATTTCCAGAAATCAGCGGACTTGACCTGCATCCGCCGGCGTCGATTATACGTACCGTCATAGAAGCCGGCCGCGTTGCCGGTGTGAACCGGGACGTGGTGCTTGCGAGCGTACGGCGTAAAGTGATAGTGATTGCGTTTAATCAGCAGTGACAAACTGGGCAAACGCTGCTGAGGAGCCTGCTGAGGACGGTGCTTAATTTTGACTAATTGGTCAAAATTATTAATGGCGTGATTCTCAATTTTATACACTAATTGGATCCGGTCAGTACGGCGAATCTGGTCATTTGCCTTTCGATACTCCCGGTCAACCCGCTGTTCAGCCTGCTTCTGCTTAGCAGTGATTTCTTTGACCTGTCGTTTCGGGTCAACCGCGCCAAACTCACGGAGCCGCTGGATCCGGTTACCAGTTCGTTCCCGTAAAGTCCAGCGGGTCTTCCGGTAGGATTTCTTCAGCATCCCGAACGCAGCAATCTTGAACGAATTAGCGTTAATCAGGCGGTTAAAGATTTGGTTGACCGCCCGTTCCGCCTGCTTTTCGACGTCCACGACCTGATCGTAGCCTTTGGCGTTTTCAATCCGCCGGCTCTGGTGATGATTCGTCTTTTTCAGCTGGGCCAGGACGTTTTTTAGTTTGTCGCGGCCGAGCGAGCGCATTCGCTTGATTTGCCGGCAGCGCTCCCTAACGATGACCTGGAACCGATTGACGAAGATCTGGTTAATTAGTTGATCGATCTGGTGTTCGTAATCAAGGACCAAGTGGCTGACGGTGTCGTCAGAAGTCAAGCCCACCTTTTGGGACGCGGTATCAAAAAGCCGCTGCAGGCGCTCGGTGGACCAGTGCTTGAACCGCGGATCCAGCAGCTGGTTCTGGTCGATGATCTTCTGAACCGCCAACTTCATTTTGTCAAGGGAAGCTAACGCAATTCGCTTAGTCGGGTCAACGTGATATGTATCGTTAATTTTCCGGAAGAATTCGAGGTAGGTCGCCCGACTAATTGGCAACGTCTTGGCGGCGCCAATCTGCTGCTTAGCGTCGTGAGCTAAGGCGTGGATCGCCTGGACCACTCTTCCCTTCTTGACTTCGTTGGTCCCGGCAGTGGCCGCTTTCTTTAAAGCCAGGTCACAATAATGATCGATTTTGAGTTGTTCGATTTTACCGTTCAAATTCAGGTGAAGCTGCTTGACCGCCCGGATCACTTCGTTGGGGTTCGTAGCGTTTTCTAAGACCGCGTGCGACTTCCGGATGATGTAAAGGTTGACGTTGTCAAAAACCTGCGAGTGCGAGTAAGGATCGGTTTGCGACAGATTCCTAAGCTGGCGCTGAGCATCCCTCGAGATTTTAGCAATGGACCGCAAAGTTCGCGCGTACGTCGATTTAGCCGAAACGGTGACGCCGGTCTGGGGATCAACATAATGGTAGTCGGGGCTCGAAAGCGACTGCCGATTTGCTCGGCGACGACGCAAGCGTGCCATGCGGCTATCCGGCTGTGAATCAAGGCTCCCTGTTGATTTTTGTTTCATGCTGCGGCCCCTTCCCAAGATAATCTAAAGTTAGACATTATTATTCTAACATACTTAGTGGAAAATGGTGGCGAATTTTTGTAAACAAAAAAGGGCGCCGAAAAGCGACGCCCCGTTAGTTTTAATCTCTAAAAAATTTAATCTTGCCAATTCTTCGGTGAATCGTCCCAGTGATCGACTTGATCAGTGTACGGTGCATCGTTGCGGTGCCAAGTAAAGTTGTCGTACCACAACGCGCGCTTTTCTTGGTCAATGTCGTTGATCTGCTTGATTTCTTCCGGACTGAGCTGGAAGTCAAAGATCTGGCTGTTGGCGACGATCCGTTTAACGTGTGCGGACTTCGGAATCGTGATGACGTGGCGATCCCAGTCCCAGCGCAAGATTACTTGAGCAGCAGACTTGTGGTACTTGCGGGCAATGTCGTTAATGGCCTTGTTGCCGAGTGCAGCACCGCCACCGAGCGGAGACCAGGCTTCAGTCTGGATTCCCATGGCGTTATCAAAAGCGATCACCGGTTTTTCCTGGTTGATCGGGTTGAATTCCATTTGGTTCACGGCCGGAGTAACGGTTGAATGAGCCAGTAAATTCTTGATGCGAGCCACGTCAAAATTGGAAATGCCGATGGCACGAACCAAGCCTTCGTGATATAACTTTTCCATGGCGCGCCAAGTATCAATGTACTTGCCATCGACCGGCCAGTGCATCAGGTACAAGTCAATGTAGGACAAGCCGAGCCGAGCTAACGTTCCTTTGACGGCGTGTAAAGTGCTGGCATAACCTTGATCACCATTGTATAACTTAGTGGTGATGAACAGATCTTTGCGGTTAATGCCGGTTTCTTTAATGGCGGATTTGATTCCCTGACCAACGCCGTATTCATTGCCGTATTGTTTAGCGGTATCAATTAAGTGGTAGCCGTGTTCGATCGCGTTCTTGACCGAATTTTCGGCTGTACTGTTATCGGTCTTCCAGACACCTAAACCTAAGCGAGGCATCCGAACACCGTTATTTAAAGTCGTACGTGTATTTAAACCTTCGGACATTTAATTCCTCCTATTATAAACGGATTAATTATCAACGCTTTAATTATAACGAAAAACCGGTAGCGAGGAAAAGAAAAATTAATTCCAGCCTAATAACTTCCTAAATCAGCGGTAACACAATTTTGATTTAACCATCTGGTAATTTGAGTCAGATTACCGGTTTCGTAATAACGACTCAGCAACCGGTTCCACATTTTACCCTGACGTGAAGTAATGTTCAGGACCCCCGCGCCGTGCCGCAGCAAATAATAATTAGCAGTCAGCCACGCGGTCCGCTTATTGCCGTCCCAGAAAAACTGCCGCCGATCATAGCGAAGCATCAAATGAATGGCTTGAATCGCCGGTGACGTTGATTCATGTCGACAATCATTAATAATTTTTTGAGCTGCCTGTTTAGACGGCCTGGGCGGCTGATAATGAATTCCGTTAATCCCCATCGGCTGCTGGGCAAACTGTCCTGGTTTTAAGGCATCGTAAGCTACAATCTGATTAACGTGCTGAATCATCCCGACACTGACGGGACCGTGATAACGCTCAATAAATTGAAAGCCGGCCCGAAGGTGCAAAATGGTCTGAACGTCACTAGTAAGCGTATCTTTGGGCACGGTTCCGTGTAAGATCGTGGTTGTGTCAGCTAGCGACGTTGCCAGACCGGTAAAAAGCTGACCGCCATCGTGAATCAAACGAACTACGTTTTTATGAATTAAGCAGAGGTTTTCGCGACGGGATAAAACCATTTAATTACACCTTCTAAATATTATTTAATCCCAACATTGCAACTACGAAAAATAATTATTAATCTTCGTAACCATTCGGATGCTTTTCGGTCCACGTCCAGGCACTCGCGATAATTTTTTTGACGTCATCATACTGCGGACGCCAGCCCAAGACTTTCCGGGCTTTCGTGGAATCGGCGATCAGCGTACTGGGGTCACCAGCGCGACGGGGTGCCATGACTGCCGGGATCGGTTTGCCGGTTACCGCCCGGGCCGCGTGTAGCATCTGCAGATTCGAAAAGCCGGTCGATGAACCGAGGTTAAAGGCATCGGAATGACCGCCGTGCAGCAAGCGTTGCATGGCTAAGATGTGAGCATCGGCTAAATCCAGGACGTGAACGTAATCGCGAACGTTAGTGCCGTCACGGGTCGGGTAATCATTGCCGAAGATTTGCAGCCGTTTGCGCTGACCGAGTGCGACCTGCAGAATGATCGGGATCAGGTGCGTTTCGGGATGGTGATCCTCACCGATGCTGCCGTTGAGCTTAGCCCCGCCGACGTTAAAGTAGCGCAGCGCA
>CAKQCC010000009.1 GCA_934216625.1 uncultured Lactobacillaceae bacterium | reverse complement strand
CTGTTGTTTCATAAAACCATCTCAATTTCAAGTTAATTACAAAAAGAACCCACCAATCATAAACTAACCGGTGAGCAATTATTAATTGATTTTAATTAATTAATCGGCGTCTCGAGGATCATTCGGCTGATTATCCATTCCGGAATCAGCTGAAAACGAGAATTCATCCTCATTATCTAAATTAGCCGAATTTTCGGTGACCTGCTCAGAAGAACTCGATTCCGAACTACTGCTGCTCGGCGAATATTGGGTCATCTGAATTGCCTTCATCGTGGCTTCACTCGCCGCAACATTGGCACTATGAATGGCACTGTTCCGGGCCGACAGCAACGAAACTTCGGCAGAATTGAAACTGTTGCTCATTGATACACTGGCCGAATCAATCGCACTGCTGTAAGCATAACGAGCTGAATTCATTTCCCGAACGGCCGTCTGGCTCAACCGAGCCGAAATGCTTGAAGCGTTACTAATCATGGACTGAACACTACTGCTCAGGCTTGATTCATCACTTAAAGCACTCCTACTGATCGATTCACTGGTTTGAGCCAAAACCGAGTCAGCAACGCTTTTGATTGCTTCGGATTCCTGAATTTCAATTTGGTTTAAATCAATGGCGTTATCAGCGTGACTAGCTGATTGTGAAAAATTATTGGCGGTGGAACGATTTTCCATCATTTCACTACTGGACTGAAGTTCGCGCTTTTTGTTTTTATTCTTGCCGAAAATAATAAGACTTTCTTTCATAAATAAGATTATATCTAATCTTATTATATCATTAATTAATTTCCGATAACAAAGGCTTAATCAAATCACCCGGACAAAATTGCGGTTAGCGGTAACGTAAGCTAACGATCCTCGGTACCTAATTGCAAACCGGTAAAGATCGCCGACTTTATTTAAGCCGAGGACGTGGAGTTCTTGCCCATGCTTAACATAATGCTGATAAGTCCCCGGGTCTCCCCAGTCAACGGGTGAAGAATGAATTTCGATTCCGGTCCAATTTCGAACCTGAATCGTCAAATCACGCTGATTGGTCATTTGGTTAGGAGCGTAATAAGCAGGTTCAACATCGCTTGAATTTCCGGTAACGTACCCCGGGAACGAATTCCGCCTTCCGAAAATTTGGACCAGGTAGCGAAAACCAACCTTGCCATTAACAACTCGCTGGTAAGTCTTCAGGACTTTCAACGTCAAATGTTCATTGGGTTGAAACTGATTAACGATTTGATCGCTCTTACCAAAGAAATCAAGTGACCGGTGAAGCTGAACTGACGGCCCGAAATCGAGTAGTTTCAAATAACGAAAGCCACGGCCGTTCGGCACCGCGGTAAATCGATCATCAGTTGAGTAATCCTGACGATTCCCGTTCAAACTTGACTGGCTAGTGTTCGACCGCTCAGCAACCTGCTGAATTCTGGATTCTAAACTGGCCAGTGCCGAACGATTTTCACCCAAATTAGAAGCTAAACTTCGGCTGGCCCGTTGAATTGAAGTTTGAATTAAATTGGCTGCTGAACTCAAGTCACCGGAATTCAACGAAGAAACCGGCCGAGAAGATGCCGAACGAGCCATTTGAGAACCAGAATTGGCGGATTGATAATTGCGATCGTTTTCAGCTGAAGAATCCCGACGAACCGGAATTACCGAACTAGAACGATAACTGGTGGGTTGAGAAGCTGAATGATCAGAAAATGAATTAACTTGACTAGCGGGTTGAACCCGGTTCTGATTATTACTAGATTGAAATTCATTTCCACCCGGTTGCTTCGGTTGAGGCTGATGATTTGGACGGTGATCAGAATTTGATCGCAGCTTAACGACCGGAACGCTAATTACCGGATTTTTGGAACCGTATTGATAAGCCGACTGGGAATTAAAATCATTGCTGATGGAATAACCAATCGGTAAGTAGCGAGCGTAATTGGCTTGATCAACAACCACCCCGTTCTGACCATCCAGCTGAATTTGATCAACCGTTTGATTAGATTCGGGATCATAGTAACGAATGGTTGCTTTTCCGTCGTTATGCTTCACGGAATGATTGGTTGTCGGTTGATTAGCGGGAGTTAGTTGCGCATGGTTTGAACGGTGCGCCGATCGGTTCGGAATTACCGGGTTCGGGTGCTGAGATTGATCATCAGAACGCACGTTTTTAAACGTTTTCGCAACCCCGACCGGAATTAACGTTGAGGATTTTTGAGATCCTAGTAGCCCAACTTTAGAAAGCTGGGGCCTAGTCTGCCCAAACCGCGGTGATGATAGCGATACCCCAGCCGGTCGAGCATCAGATAACCATTTTTCCGGATAGTCACTCGGGTGGTAAAATTTACCGTACAACTCACTCAGGTAAAATAACCCGGAATTAACGTCTTGATGTTCACCGGTTCGAACCTTGTAGTTATTGTCGTAACCAGCCAGATAAATCGGTTTCATTTTAAGCCCCGGCTGATTGCGAAGCTGATTAATTGACCAGCCGTCAATATTGAAGTAGTTAAAAATATCGTTATTGTTGGCGGGGTCGATTCGCATCCCGTAATAGCCTTCGGTCAAAACCGATTCAACTGGTTCGCCGCTGCGCTTTAAAACCGTTTTTCCGTTAGCGTCCTGATCGTAAACCATTCCGGCGTAATTAATAATCGCCTTAGACGGCGTAAACATGAATTGACCTGCGTACTGGGTTTCGTTATTATCCGCCGAGATGATGTGATAATTATCATGACTATCTTCGGTAATTTTGTAACCAATTTTCGGGAACTGAGTGCCCTGCCTAATCATGATTGAATCACTAATCAAATCGTTCTTCTGACCATCGTGATCAATGTAGCCTTTCTGCAATTGATAATTAACGATTGCCCGACGAACGTCACGGGTATCACTAGACGAAATGTAATAAGTTGTTCCTAATTTAGCGTTAAATGGAACATGAATGGTAACCGGAATGTCAACCGCACGAATTGACGTTCCACCATCGTTACCAATCACGTTCGCGTCAATTTTGAAATCAGCCACTAGTGATTTAACGTTACTCGGAACCGGGGCCCCGTCACGCGGAACCATCCCGGTTTTTGAAACATAAACGGTGGCTTGTCCACCACCGGCAGTCCAAGTAAAGTATTGTTCGCCGTTAAAGGTCTGAACCCCGTCAATCATCGGGTTCAATTCGGTGTAACCCTGGCTCCTGACTCCGGCCGGAATCATCGCGTCGGAATTAATTAGGAATTTTTTACCAACGTAATCCCCGTCCTTAGTAGTCGGCTGATAAGTTTGGTGACCTAAAATTCCGGTCTTCTGACCCGTCTTTGGATCATAGCCCACGAAATTAACGGTTTCGGGGGCTTTCACCCACTCTAAATTACCGTGGTTTTGATCATCAGGTACTAACCCAAGGTGATCATCAAGCGTTCCCCGTTCGAACTCGTTACGGGACGTCGGGATTTCGTTTCCCATGTTAACCGGAACCAAATAATGACGACCGGTTGGAATCGCACTTTCGGGAACTTCATCTGAGAACGGGATTACGACTACCGAGTCACCGTTACGAATTTGATTGTTCTGTAAACCGTTGCTTTGGCTCCCGGTGTCACCAGCATCAGGCACTTTAAACTGGATTTGGCTGGTGGCGTGGCCGCCATCAGAAACGGCCGGGAAATCAGGCGAAGTGCGGCTAAGTGCGTTAACGCTTTCTGAATCGCTGCTCTTAAATGAATCACGATCATATTTTGAAGTGGGACCGGTTACGTTTTCAAAAAGGACGGCGTTTTGATTCGAATCCTTAACGTATCGATTCCACCCTGATTCTGAATAATCAATTTGATAATTGCCGGGCGTAAATTGGCTTAAAGCATCGCTAAAGTTAACCAAATTATTGAGATAATTGCCGCCACTGTGGTTATTAACCGTTTGGGCATACGTTTCCAGCGGGGCTTGATATTGATTAACGTCACTAGCCGATACTGCTTCACCGGCTAAATGACCGTTGCCGTCATCTAACCACCGAACTACTTGGCCGAAAGTCCCGACTGCTTTAGCGCCGTCGTTAATAATTAACTGATGATTGTTATCGTTGGAATTGGCATCGACTAAATCACGATCCCGATTAAAATAATAAACTTTAGCGGTTTTCAGATCCTGATTCTTATAATTCAGACTAACCGGATTTTTGGAATTAGTAACCGGACTCCAGTTAATTTGCTGAATTAAATAACCCCGTTGGTTAGTTGATTGACCGTCTCTAATCACTTTACCGTAAACTTTAGCTACGGGTTTCATACTCCCAAGAATTGCTGGATTAATCTGATGATCCTGCCAGAGCGGTGCGCTGCTAACGCTCATTGATAGATTAAGATAGTCATCACTAGCTTGACCAGTATTATTTAATTCCAAGTACAAATACTGCGGATCCCGATCACTCACCAATTGATTAATTGATGACGGATCTTCAACGTACCGATGTCCGTTATTCAAGAGATGGGCCTTGACGTAGCTCTGCATCCACGGGCTTCTCAAATCCAAGCGATAAAGGTCACCGACGTGAAGTGATTTGCCGTCACTGATTGAAGTTGGACTAGTTCCCCGGTTAAATAAGTGATCAAACGTTAGGTTCAAATTGCCGAGTGAGATTCGCTGGCTAGTGCCCTGATCACTGTAAACCGGAATCGGCAAGTGACCAATTAAACGGTCACCGAACACCGGAACTCCGGAATTTCGGTTCTGACTACTAAGTTTAACGGGAACGGTACAAGTCACCAACGGAGCAGTAATCTTTTGACCGTTAAACCAGAAAGTCTGTTTAGTCGGCTGAGACTTAGTGATTGAGCCCGCACTGACGTAATGGTCTGGAAAACCAGGAAAATCACCACCGACATCCGACTGAATCGTCTCCCGACGCTCAGCATCGGATTGCTGATTATCATTCTCACCCGGCACCAAATGACCGTTAACTTGATAATCATAACGGTAAATCTGGGGAACGGCTTGCCAGGTATTATCAGCCATCAACTTACCGTTGGTTACTAATTGGCCTTGATTCGAGCCCTTGACGGATACCCAGCCGACTTTAGCAACCGGATCGTTAGCTAATTCAGAATCTTGTTTGAGCCCAACGTGGGGGCCGGGACCCAAAACTAATTCAGAATTCCGTTCAAACAAATCAGCGTGGGGGCCCAAAACAACTTCTTGAATTGAATCGTATCCTTTTTGAGGACTATTAGCACTAAACATTCCTAAAAATGCTTTAAGATTCGGAAGATTAAAATTAGACGAAATAAAACGAACGTTTCGGGTGTCCCAGTTAGACAAATTAACTTTCTTTAAGTTCGGGTCATATACGAACATTTCCCCCAGACTACAGGTGTCACCTAAGTTCCAATTCTGAAGCGGGCTCGTATCCGAAACACCGGTCTTGGCAAACATTGCGTACATTCCGTTAGTAAAACTTTTAGCCCGTTTACTAAAATTGGCAACGTTCCAATTCCGGAGCGGACTTAAATCAGATAAACTAGAATCTCCAGCAAACAACCGATTAGCCCCGTTAACTACGTTACTAACGTTCCAGTCCCTTAAGCCACTAATGTCGGATAATTGAGGATCGTTAGTAAAAACTGCTATTAAGTTATCTAATCTACTGTTTGGGCCGTTAAACCACTTCCGTAAACCATTCACGTTAGTTAAATTATTATCACCAAAGAAAGCCCCACTAATTGTCGTTAATTGATTAGTACTCCAGTTACTTAAGCCGTCAGTATTCTTAATTCCGGTTCCTTCAAACGTAGACGCCATTTTAGACACATGACTGGTGTCCCAGTTGCGAAGTGGATTCAAATCAGTTAGTAAATAATCACCAGGAGTAAAAAACTTATTGCCTTTATATACTGAGCCGCCGAAAAGGTCTTCCATACTCTTAACGTTATGAACGTCCCAATTTTGCAAACCACTAATGTTAGATAATTTAGTACAGCTACGAAACATTCCATCAATGTTATTAACGCGACTAGTTCGCCAGTTCTTTAATGCGTTGACGTTGTGAATGGCGGTACCGCTATATTTGTTAAGATAATCAAAATAATTACCATTCATAATATTACCAGAAACATTACTAGCACATCCAAAAGTACACGCCATGTTCACAACATTACTAACGTCCCAATTCTGCAAAGGGGTAATGTCAGACAGCGACTTATCGCTGCTAAAAAGATCTCCAATGAATTTGACGTTATGAGTATTCCAAGTGCTTAAAGCACTGATGTTAGTTAACTGAAGATCCTTATAAAACATAGCATTCAAAGAAACGTTATTTTGACCAGTCGGGCTTTGAACGTTTAATCCGGAATTGCCAACGTTTTTGACGCTTCGCAAATTAGGTAAATTACTGAAGGCAAAATCACCAATATTGCTAAACAAATGATCATCGCTTAAAGCTAGTGAACGAATTCCGTTAATCTCTGCAGAATTTAAATTGGTTGAAGTCGAAATAGCGTTGTGATTCCAATCAGTTCCGTCACAAATCAAAGCCCCGTCGTGAAGGTATAAAGTCCCGTCATGATACAGCGTATATTTAGCACCATTAGGCTGATGATCTTTTTCACCCATTACACCGGTGGCTTCGATTCCGCTCGGGTTATTATAAGCTGTTAGACGGGGTGACTGGGCACCAACTCGTCGATTAGAATTAGAAGCTGGTTTGGGTTTCTGTTCATTTGAATTTAACGGTAAATTCAAATGAGCTGCATAGTTACGACTAGCCTGATTGCGAAGTAAACTACCGGTGAGCTGGTGAGCCTGCTGTAAGACCTGACGGGGCGACTGGGCAGTTTGACCAGCAGTCCGACCGTTTGCTGAATATGTATTGGAAGATAGTTGGGAATGATTAGTCTGATTAACGTTAGCGTTAGTATTAGTCTGAACACTAGCATGAGCCTGGACGTTAGCACCGATCCCGAGCATCCCGAGCAGCGCAACACTAATCACTAACCATTGTTTTTTAACCTTGTGCAGGACCTTTCGATCATTAACTTTAGCAAATTCATTTTTATTGAATTCCATTTAATTGGTCCCCCTAAGTGATTCTAAAATCTACTCATTAATATTATAACATGATTCGACAAACCGCAGACATTAATTAAATCCGGAAGAACGGAAAAATTAAAATTAATAAAATTACGATCACAAAGCTAATTAAGGTAATCGCCAGAATGTAATTCTGGTGACGGCTCAGCCGAATCAGCATTGCTGACGTTTTATTAGCCCATCCCCAACGGTAAGGCTGTTCATGGACCGGAGCGTGATTAGTAAGTTCGGGAACTTGTGAATTCCGTAACCGGAAAGCTTGACCTGGTAATTTATGGGACCGGTCGGCCGAAATCGTTTGACTAGTAGCTTCCAACAATAATGAGGCTAAAATTCCCTGTTTCATTGGCAAACTGGGAACCCGAAACCGCGGCAGAACCACTGGCAAACTCAATTTTGAATTCTGAACCGGAGCCGTCCGCTGAACTGATGAACGGCTTTGAAGGCCAGTAGTTGTAGTTACGGATGAAGCAACTAACTCAACGTGAACTTCCGGCACGCAATGATTAAACGTTGCCTGAAGGATCTTTACGAACCGTTGTGCTTCACCGTTGACCAATTCAGCAGTTGAAACCCGCAAACGATGACTTTCGGTAACCAGCGCCGAACGCCAGTCAAAATTGATCCCGTGATTGAGCTTGATCACTCCGCCAAGCCATATCTTAGCTTGATCATGGTCAGCATCAACCAGAGGTTCAATTGCGACGATTTTCAAATTAAGGTGCCGAAGATTAAATTGATTCGCCCAGCGGATAAAAACCGAACGTTCGTTTCGCCAGATTGCCCGCTGATTAGCTAACGATGCCGAATAAAAACGGGTGACCAGCCGAAAGTATTGACGCCGAAAGCCCAAATCCTTGAAACCGAACGAAGCCATAACCAAATGATGTTGAAATTGATGAACGTAATCACCGGAATAATAATGGTAACCCGAATCTAAATCTAGTAAGCGGGTCTCCCACTTCGTAATTAATCGTTTGGGATCCAAAATCTGGTGATTAAGAAACGAAGTACGGTGTTGAAACCGAATCCACGGATCAACTTTAATTTTTATCAATTAAATCAGCGACCCTAACTATTGCCATTCCGGATTTTGATGCCAATGATGCCAAATGATGTGAACAATTTCACCCAGCGCCAGCAAACTAAAAAATGCTGACAGTAACGCCGGCAAATTCAAGAATTGCCCCAGAAACGGGATTGCAACCAGATTACTGGTTAAAGCTCCCTTACAGGAAGGTGGTAAATAAAACATTCAGATCAGCTCCCGTCTTGATTTTGGTTCCAGTAAATTTCTAAATGATTAAAATAGGCTAGAATTGCTAACAAATAGGCCCACTGCAAAACAAACGAATAAATCAGCTCGGGGATCATGCTAGCCGCAAAGAAGCGGTCCAAAACTGGCTCGTTCCAAATTGACAGAACCCGCTCGGTACAGAAGATTACGAACGCTATCGACCAGAATAACGTTAAGTGGAGTCCGCCGGTCAAATACACCAGTGCCGACATTAGTAAAAACGTTGTAAACGCAAAGACGGAAATCAGCAGCATAATCTGCTGTAAAACGTAAGGCCACGTCACATGATCTAGTTTTCGACGCATGATCAACTTGATTGCACCCAGGTACCAACGCCGCCGCTGCCGAACTAGATCGGAATAATGCCGCATGGTTTTGGTGGTGCAAACGCAGCTCAGCGGTGAAATTAATTTTGCCCCGACTTCTTTGAGGTCAATCGTCATCGCAAAATCTTCGGTCAGTGAATTTTCGTCATAAAAACGGTGGTACTTCCGGTGAACCGCAAGTAACTTCCGGGCGCTAATCAAACTGCAGGTCCCGGTTAAAACAAAGACCCGGTGATCCCGTTTAATTTTGTTGGCATATCGAACCCACTCGTTGTGCTGACACAGCTCAAGCATCGTCGGGTGTCGGGTCCGGTTTGAGTAGAAAATCGAACCTACCGCATCGTACTTGTGATGATTTTGCCGATAACCAGATTGATGCACCCCACTTAGTCGAACTAAAGTTTTAGCCTTAGCCATCCAGTTGGAAACGATCTGGGTATCGGCATCAATCACCATCACGTAAAGATTGGGCAACGACCAGTTAACGTAGTTTTCCAGCGTCTGATTAAGAGCCCCCGCTTTTCTAGCGTGATTATGAATCGTTTCAAATACTTTATCAGCTCCGTTATGGTAGGCCACCTGTTCAGTATTATCCTGGCAATGATCGCAGGCGACAATAACGTAATCAACCTGATTTTTAATTGATTTTAGCGTTTTTGCAATGTTCCGAGCTTCATTATGGGCCGGAATTATGGCCACCACGTAGGGTCCATTCACTTCTGCTTTCCACCTGCGATTAATTAAATCTAGAGCTAATTATATCACTTTTGAGACAAAAAAATACCAAGTTAAAAATAACTTGGCATTCTTAAATTAAATTACTTTAACGCTTTAACAATTGCTGGATTGAACTGGTTCAAATCATCAGGGGTTCGACTGGTGTACAAATTATGTTTCCGGTCAACCACTAACGCCTGGTTCTTAACCTGAGCACCGGCGTAGAACAAATCAGTGCGGATCGTGGTGTAAGCGGTCAACGTCAAGCGGTTAGCTAAGCCAGTTTGCATAAAGAATTGTGGACCGTGGCAAATCGCGAAGACCGGTTTATTACTTAGTAGAAATGACTTAACAAAATTAACGAACCGGTCGTCAACCCGTAACTGATCCGGAGAAAAGCCGCCCGGTAACAGTAAGGCGTCGTAATCAGATGGTTTAACGTCGTCAATTGACTGGTCAACTTTTGCTTTAGTTCCGTGTTCACCAACGATCGTCTTGCCAGCTTGATTTTCAATCACGTCAACGTGATTTCCGGCGTCTTCCAACGCTTTTCGCGGCGAAGTCAATTCAACGTCTTCAAACTGGTTAGTAACTAATGCTGCAACTTTTTTCATTTCAATTCCTCCTCAAATCAAATGATGTCCAACGGCTGCTTAGTCTGGGGCTTAGGAAAATCATGATTTAGGTCTCTCAAATCATCAGCCGTTAACTTAATTTTAACAGAATTAAGATTTGAACGCATGTGATTAACCTGAGAAGTTTGTGGAATGGCTAACGTTTGACTATCCCGAATCGCCCACGCTAACATAATTTGAAAGACGCTGGCGTGATGCCGTTTGGCAACAACTTGCAGATTATGACTGTTTCTCAAGCGGTGCTGACGGGTGTCACCCTGGTCAATCGGGGCGTAAGCGATTAACGGGATCTGGTGGCGGCGCTGCCACGGCAATAAATCATAGTCTAAGCCGCGGGAAGCGATGTTGTACAAATCTTCGTTCGCAAAAACGTGTGAACCACCGGGGACCCGAAGCAAATGCTGCATGTCGGCTAAATCAAAATTTGAGACTCCCCAATGTCTGATCTTGCCGGATTGCCGAATTGCTTCCAAATTAGCCACCACTTGATCTAAAGGCGTACTGCCTGGCCAATGATAAAGGTACAAATCTAAATAATCGGTGCCTAAGCGAGTCAAGCTGCGGTCCAAAGCCACATTCATTGACTGCCGATCAGCATGATTAGGCATGAATTTAGAAATCAAGAAAATTCGATCCCGCGGAAAATTTTTAATCGCGGTGCCAACTAATTTTTCGGCATCACCGGATCCGTATTGTTCAGCGGTATCAATTGCGACCGCACCGTTCTGCAAACCAAACTGCAGCACCGCGGCTTCGTGTGCATAATTTTCAGGCACACTGCCCATGTGCCAAGTACCCATGCCAATCGCGGGTAACTTGACCCCGTGAAAATTAGCCATTTGCATTCAAAATCGTCCTTTCGTTTCCGAAACTAAAAAGTCGCACCACCGTAATTTCAGCGGGCGACTTAAAATTTAATTAAAAAACGTATTCATAACCGATTCAACCATGTCCAGCTCCGCTTTAGTTTTGACCGGACGCAAGCGACCGGATTTCGGATCGGCCGGATCTTCACCCGGCGGCAGGGAGTAAGCCAAAACCCCGACCTGGTCATTCTTAGGGTGACACGGATAAAGCAGAACGTAAGACTTATGAAAGTCATCAGACTTAAAAGTCAGTAAAACGTTATAGCGAACCTTTTGACCCGCTGAATCGGTTAAAATCATCTGCTGACGACCAGCCTGTTTCATATAATCACTTTTCTTTTTTAGCTAGTTTTACCAGCGGTCCGTGGCGGTCCAAATAAGTTTGTAAAATTAATTCAGCCGCAACTTTATCAATTACTTTCCGGCGTTTAGCTCTAGACACGTCGGCACCTTCAATCAGCATTCGTTCACCCTGGACGGTGGTTAACCGTTCATCCTGGTAATCAACCGGGCGGTGAAAACGTTTTTTAAGCATGTCGCCATATTTTTTAGAAGCATCAACCCGGGGCCCGGCGGTTCCGTTCATGTTAAGCGGCAGGCCCAAGACATAACCTTGGGCATGAAATTTCCGCGTTAACTGGGCAATCCGATGAAGTCCATAAAATTCCTTATTCTCGTTCATCCAGACGGTTTCGACCCCCTGGGCGGTCCAACCGAACGGATCACTGATCGCAACGCCGACGGTCTTAGCGCCAACGTCTAAACCCATTAACCTAATCATATTACTTAGCGCGATTAGATAACCACTGGCGAGCGGCCTTCATGGCACTAGGCAACCCGGCTGGTTTTTTACCACCGGCTTGAGCAAGGCTTGGGCGGCCACCACCGCCACCTTGGATTTCTTTGGCGGCGGATTTAATCAGATCACCGGCTTTCAAGCCGTTTTTAACCTGCTGGTCACTAACGGCCGCGATCAAGTTCGCTTTGCCGTGGTTTTCGGTTCCCAGAACCAAGACGTCAGATAATTGTTTCTGGCGCCAAGTATCAGCAAGCTGACGTAATTGATTCATACCGGAAACGTTTAAAATCCCGGTAATCACTTTCAAACCGTTCACGGTCTTAACCTGATCAAAGACGTGACTAGCCTGTGATTTAGCAACTTTGGCTTCAAGTGAAGCCTGCTGACTCCGGAAGTGCTTAACCTGGTTAATTAACTGACTAATTTTATTCGGAACGTCAGCTAACTGGTTTGCCTTCAATTGACGAGCGGACTGACGCAAAACGGCTTCTTCACGATTTAAAAGCTTAAACGCATCGGCCGAAGTTACGGCAACGATCCGACGAACTCCAGCACCGACACCGGATTCGGAAACGATCTTAAATAAACCGAGTTCGCTAGTGTTTTTAACGTGGGTGCCACCACAGAATTCAACCGAATAATTGCCGATACTGACGACGCGGACCCGTTTGCCATACTTTGAATTAAAAATCGCGACCGCGCCCATTTTGCGACCGGTCTTCGGGTCGGTAACTTTAGTGGTAACCGGAAGCGCGGCAAAAATTTGCTGATTAATGACCCGTTCAACCTTTTGCAAATCTTTCGGCGTGACTTCGCCAAAATGAGTGAAGTCAAACCGCAAATAATGCGGCGCCACTAGTGAACCAGCTTGATGAGTGTGACCACCCAAAACGTTGCGCAAAGTCTGGTCAAGTAAGTGAGTCGCGGTGTGGTTCTTAGAAGTTTCACTATGAAACTTCCGGTCAACCGCTAAGTCGTACTTGGCACCGACTTTCAAGGGTTTAAAGATTTTAACGGTATGCAAATGCTGACCATTTGGTGCCGACTGAACGTCAACCACTTGGGCTGCGTCATCGCCGGCGGCATCTTTAATCCAGCCGTGGTCAGCAACCTGACCACCCATTTCGGCATAAAACGGGGTCTGATCAAACATTAATTCGGCAGTGCCGCCACTGATTTGCTGAACCAAACGGTTTTTGGCAACGATGTGGGTCAATTTAGCACCATGAACAGTTAGCTGACGATAACCAACGTACTTACTAGGGGTCTTAACGTCCACCAGTAAATCATGCTGGATACCCATGGCTTGTTTATTGCCGCGCGCTTTCCGAGCCCGGTTCTGCTGCTTTTTCATCTCAGACTTAAAGCCCTTCGCGTCTACGCCTAAATTCTGTTCGTGAGCGTATTCAGCGGTCAACTGCAGCGGGAAACCATAAGTATCATAAAGCTTAAAGGCTTCTTTTCCGGGAATCATGCGCTGGTCAGAAGATTTAACCTCGTTTAAGGCGGTCTTCAATAACTTCAAGCCGTCAGCTAAAGTATCGTTAAAGCTATTTTCTTCAGAATGAATTACTTTTGCTAAATACTCGCGGTTTTTGTAAACTTCTGGATAAGGATCCTTCATAATTTTACCGACGACCGGTACCAATTTGTACAGGAAAGCGTGCTTAATGCCAAGGCGCCGGCCCATTACGGTCGCACGGCGGATTAAGCGACGGATAATGTAACCGCGGCCAACGTTCGACGGTAGTGCACCATCGTTAATGGCGAAGGTTGCCGCACGAACGTGATCGGCAATGATCCGGAACGCGATCGTTTCTTTATTTTTCATTACCGGTACGTATTTCTTGCCGTCACTTAATTTTTCGGTGGCCCGAATGATCGGCATGAATAGATCGGTTTCAAAATTGGTCGGAGCGTTCTGGAAAACGGAAACTACCCGTTCAAGGCCCATTCCGGTATCAATGTTTTTGCGTGGTAAATCTTTGTAAGTCCCGTCGGGCTCGTGATTAAATTGTGATAAAACAATGTCCCAGACTTCGAGCCAACGATTGTTTTCACCACCCGGAAAGTCTTGTGGGTCACCAGGCTTCAAATTATCAAATTTGGCACCTCGGTCGTAAAAGATTTCGGTATCGGGTCCACATGGACCTTCACCGACGTCCCAGAAATTACTCTTCATGTTAACGATGTGATCTTTCGGAATGCCGCCTTTAATCCAGTCACGTTTCGTTGCATGATCTTTTGGATAAGCCGTGACGTACAAACGCTGCGGATCCCAGCCAAAATATTTCGGCGACATTAACAATTCACTCGCCCAGGCGATCGCTTGATCACGGAAGTAATCACCGACCGAGAAATTACCCAGCATCTCAAACATTGTCTGGTGCCGCCGGGTTCGACCGACGTTCTCAATATCGTTAGTTCGCAAACTCTTTTGCGAACTGGTCATCCGACGATTCTTCGGAACCACTTCACCGTCAAAATAACGCTTCATGGTCGCAACTCCAGAATTGATCCAGAGCAATGACGGATCGTTTTTGGGGATTAACGAAGCACTGTGCATAACCGTGTGATGATGCTGATCGCGGAAGTAATCTAGATACATGTTCCTGATTTGTTCACTACTTAACTTCTTCATCTAACAAAAGCCTCCTGAACACAAAAAGCACCGCTGCTAGTAAAGACGCTTCAAACGCGGTACCACTTTACTTGCAACGATGCTAATCGTTTACCTCTTTAATCTTGATTTACTTATAACTTAAAAGAGCACCCAAGCTGATTTAAACATCCTTTTTCATTTCACGGGACTTTCTGTTGAAAAATCAACCTAAGCATATTTCTAAGTTTCTGATTTCTATGTTTAATTATAGCTTAATTTAATTCTGGGCACAAACTATTTTCGGTGACCATAATAACGGCGATCATAAGTTCGCCGGTTAAAGGCGTCATTTTTAAGTAGCGCCACTTTAATCTTGTGCTTGTAACCGGGTTTAACGTGCCGTTTCTTTTTATCAATGTAGCCCCGCATCGCTGCACTCAAATGGCGATTGCCGTGACGACGGTGCTTTCTCCGGTGCCGATGTGGTGCGTCAACGATCCGGCCCGCTTTAATTTGTTTCGGGATAAATTTAATTCCTAATTTTTCAACACTGTCCACCAATTGACCTTCGTCTGGTGAATACAGGGTGATTGCCGTTCCGGGGGTCCCGTTTCGACCGGTTCGGCCAACTCGATGAATGAAATAATCCGTTGCTTTCGGGATCTGATCATTAATGACTAAAGAAACTCCCGGAATATCAATTCCACGAGCTGCTAAATCGGTTGCCACCACGAATTGATATTTCAACTCACGAATCTGGCGCATTACCCGTTTACGCCGCCTGGGCTGCAAGCCGCCTTCGACCATTGCTACTTTTAATCCGCGTCGTCGTAAATAACGGGTCAAGTCAATTACCCGTTGACGAGTATTAGCAAAGACCAACGCTAAGTAAGGTTGGCCAAGGGTCAAAAGCCGGTAAATTAACGGTCCCCGCTGGCGGCCCCTTGTTGACATTAGCCAATTACTGACGTCGGGATTAATTACCGAACGAACCGGAATCTTAATGACTGCGGGATTAGCCATGTATTTTTTGAGAAATGGGGTTAGGCGCTGCGGAATGGTGGCTGAAAACACCAGCATCTGAATCTGTTTTCCGAAATGACTCGCAATCTGATCAACCGGGTTTAGGAAACCCATGTCAAGCGTCATGTCAGCTTCATCAATCACCAATTGTTTAGCAGTGTGGACGTCCAAAGCTTGAGCATTAATTAAATCTAAAATTCGACCCGGAGTTCCGATTACGACTTGGGGCTGCTCGTGCTTTAATTTCTGCAACTGGCGAGCTTTATCAGTGCCCCCGATGTAATCGGCAATGTGAATCGTTTTTGGGCAATGCTGAGCCAATTGTTTAGCGTTGTCGTAAAGCTGATAAGCTAACTCACGGCTGGGCGTCGTAATTACCGCTTGAGTTTTTAATTGATCCAAATTTAACTGGTCAAAAATCGGCAATAAGTAAGCGTGGGTCTTGCCGCTTCCGGTTGCAGACTGTCCAACCACGTTTTTACCAGCTTCAACCAGCGGGATTACTCGTTTTTGAATTGGGGTCGGCTGCTCAAAATGAAGACTTCGAACGGCCTCGAGCAGAAATGATTTTAAATGAAACTGATTAAAACCGTTAGTCATTGATTCTTGGCTCCTTTATATTCCTGGGCAATCTGATCTAATTGTTTTACGGCCGATTTGATTTCAGATTCATCTTTAGCGACCGCACCACTCGCTAGTGCGTGACCGCCGCCGCTGAAGTTTTTGGCCAAACCGTTAATTGCGGGACCGTTAGAACGCAACCGAATTCGGTAAGTCTGGTCTTTCTGCTGAACGAAAATCGCCCAGTCTTTGATTCCCCTAATTTTACCGGGTAACGGAACGATGGCCGACGTGTGCTCATCTTTTAACTTCAGACGATCCAGAAGGTCGTTATTAATCACGATGTAAGCCGCGCCACTGGGCAAAATATGAAGATTTTCGTACAAATAAGCCGAAAGGTGAGCGACCGGTAAGTCAATTTCTTCTTCTTGCTTATTAACGTCACTAATTGAGAAATTAAGCTGGGCTAATTGAGACGCGACGTAAAAAGTGTGGGCGCTCGTCGACGGATAATTAAAGCGACCGGTATCACCGACGATTCCGGCGTAAATTAACCGACCGGCCTCTGAATCAATCTTAAAGTCAGCCGCGTCCGCAAACAAATCATACACCATTTCGGAAGCGCTTGAAGCCTTTGGATTAACCCACCGGACGTCACCATAGGGATCTTCATCCGGATGGTGATCAATCTTAATCAGCATCGCGCCGTCGTCATAATGAGCACCATCGATCCGCGGTTGATTAGCTGTATCGGTCACAATTACCAATGAGCCTTGATAGACCGATTGATCGATTGAGTCTTCTTTGCCTAGCCAATCAAAACCGGCGTATTGTTTACCAACACAGTAAATTTTTTTATCCGGGAACGAATGCCGAACGATTTCGGCTAGTCCCATTTGTGAACCAATTGCGTCTGGATCAGGTCGGCAATGCCGCTGGACAATGATTGTCGAATACTTTTTAATTGCGTTTAGAATTTTTTGTTGAACTGTCATTTTGCGTCCTTCAATTATTTACTAGCTTTTTTAGTCGAATGGTCTTGAGCTAACGTTTTCGGTTTCGATTTTGAATTTGGTTTCGAATGCTGACTGGATTTAGCCTTGGTTGATTTGGATTTAGATTTTTTAGCGGGTTTAGCGGGAACCGTCTGCGAATGCTGAACCGAAGCAATTGCCCGTAAATCAAACGTTAAGTAAATCCCGTCACAGTCTAAAGTAACGATGTGGTCTTTGCGGTCAATGGTATCAATTTGACCATGCAGACGACCGACCGTAACAACTTGGTCACCCTTTTTAAGTTTCTTTAACGTGTTAGCGTGCTTTTGTTGACGCTTTTTCTGGGGTCGAATCATCAGGAAATACATTAACCCGAATAAAACGATCACCATAATAATACCAGTATAACCACTTTGCATTTATCTCACACTTTCTTTCATTTTACTTTAACAAAAATTAATTCTAGAATCCAATTTATTTTGAACCCGGCGAAAGTCCCAGGTGCCGATAAGCAGCTGGGGTAACAATTCTCCCACGGGAGGTTCTTCTCAAATAACCGATTTGCAGTAAATAAGGTTCGTAAATTTCGGAAATCGTGTCAGTTTCTTCACCAACGTTAGCGGCAAGGGTCTCTAACCCAACCGGGCCACCGTGATAATACTTAATCATCGTCTTTAACAGCTTAACGTCGGTTCGGTCAAGACCGGCATCGTCAATCCCTAACAAATTCAAAGTGTAGTCAACGATCTGGACGTCAATTTGTGGATGATGGGCAACCTGGGCAAAATCACGGACCCGCTTCAAGAGCCGGTTCGCAATCCGGGGAGTCCCCCGTGAGCGACGGGCAATTTCATGGGCACCTTCAGTTTTAATTTTCGTGTTAAAAATTCCGGCCGAACGTTCAACGATTTTTTGCAGATCAGCGACCTGGTAATAATGCATGTGCTCAACAATTCCAAACCGATCCCGGAGTGGCGCGGTCAAAATCCCGGCCCGCGTTGTTGCACCGATTAAGGTAAACGGCGGGAGCGGGAAATGAACCGGATGAGCAGTCGGTCCCTGGCCGACTACGATGTCAACGTAAAAATCTTCCATTGCCGAATAAAGCATTTCTTCAACCACTTTCGGCAACCGGTGGATCTCATCAATAAACAAAACATCACCGGGTTTCAACTCGTTCAGCAACGCCACCAAATCACCCGGTTTTTCAATTGCCGGGCCACTGGTGGTTTTGATGTCAACTTGCATTTCATGTGCAATTACCATCGCCAGCGTGGTTTTACCTAAACCGGGCGGTCCGTACAATAGAACATGATCCAAGGATTCGTGCCGCTGCTTAGCCGCTTTGATGTAAACCCTTAACTCGTGCTTTAATTTAGCTTGGCCAATGTACTGGCTAAGGAACTGTGGCCTTAAAGTCTTTTCTGCCGACGCTTCGGCTTGATCTTCCTTTTGACCCGATACCAAACGTTTTTTATCCATTCAGATCACCAATCTCTAATTCCGAAAACGATTCAATAATTTTAATCCCAAACTTAAATACTGGTTAGTATTAAAGTCACGATGCTGAGTTAGCTGCGAAGTAATCGATCTAACGCTCTGGTTACTATAACCTAGCGACACCAAAGCACTCAGCGCGTCTTTAAGCGGGCCGGAAGCCTTAGGTTCGTTAACGTGACTAATTTTTAAATTACCTAATTTATCCTTGAGATCTAAAACGATTTGCTTAGCGGTCTTTTTGCCGACTCCGGGAAACTTAGTTAAGTAAGTAAAATCTTCGGTTTCAATTGCGTTCAAAAGTGACCGTTGATCACCACTTGACGAAATTACTACCGCATTTTTAGGACCGATCCCGGAAACCTTAATCAGCTGTTCAAAAATGGTTTTAGTACTTCGGTCGCGAAAGCCGTACAAAGTTTGGGAAGTGTCAGTCACCACCTGATAAACGTAAATTTTAATTTTTTGATGACGATCCGGATGAAACTGACTGGGGTCCGCAACCAAGATTGCGTAGCCAACCCCGTTAACGTCTAACACCAAATCACGAGAATTAACTGCGGTGACGTAGCCAATTAAGTATTCAAACATTCAATTCCCACTTTTCTTCCATAAATATTGTTTCCAAGGGCCAGCACGGTGCGGATCCTGAATTCGTTTAAACATTTTTTGCATCTCATAATTCGAGAAGTGAACCAAAACCGGTCGGCCGTGCGGACAATTAAACGGGTCTTCAGTTCGCGACAAATTCCGGATTAAATGAATTGCTTGCTGGCGATTTAAATGCTGATTCGCTTTAATCGCCCGTTTGCAGCTCATCATGATCGCGGTTTTTGCCCGGAATTTAGCGATCGAAAGTCGACCGTTTTTCAAGACCCAATCGATCATTTCACAAATCGTGGCCTTTTCTTGACCCGCTTCAAACCAGGTCGGGTGTTGACGAACCACAAAACTGTTTTCGCCAAACGGTGCCAGATTGACACCAACGCTTTTCAAAACGTCAAGCCGATCCCGAATTCGAAACGCGTCAGCACTTGAATAATTTAACACGATCGGAACCAATAAATCCTGTTCATCCGGTGAAACTTTGCCAATTGCTTGCCGAAATTTTTCGTAATTGACCCGCTCTTGAGCCGCGTGCTGATCCAAAATGTACATCCCGTCAGCCGCTTCACAAAGCAAATAGGTTCCGTGCATTTGACCAATGTACCGTAAACGCGGGAAACGACGGTTCGTTTGATCATTAGCTAACTGAACCGAACGTTCACGTTTTTTTAGCTTCTGACTCGGCTGAAAGGTAACTGAATTCCGGCCAAACGGTAATCTGGAATCAGCTTGGCGATAAGTTCGGCGAAATTTCCGAACGGATAAGGAATTTAAATCAGCCCGGTTTTTAATGATCACCGGATGAACCCGGCGATTAGTTGAAATCAGTGAACGTGAACGTTTAAAAACCGGCGCAGCCGATTCGCCATAATGAGTCGAAGCTCGATTTAAATCTAAATTAATTTGGTCAACGTTATACTGGGGCTTAACCCCGCGTTCATGAACTGCATCGGGAATTAAATTTTGTTTAGCTAATTTAGCCGCAATGGTCGAAGTAATCAACCGGCAGAGTGAGCGTTCCTTACTAATCCGAACGGTTTGCTTGGTCGGGTGAACATTCGGGTCAACCAAAATCGGGTCAGCTTGAACGTTAATAATTGCGATTGGGTAACGACCCACCATCAATTTCGAGCCGTAGCCTTCAATAATCGCTTTAGTAACCGCCAATTCACGAACGTACCGGCCGTTCAAGATTAGCGAAACGTAATTCCGACTGGCCCGGGTTAGTTTTGGTAAACTAACGTACCCCCAAATCTTAAAATCAGGATTGTGATTAGCAATCGGCAGCATCGATTTAATTTGATTAATTCCGTAAATACTGCCGATCACCTGCTGCAAATTTCCGCGGCCCGCCGTTCGCAAAATCTCACGATGATTGTGAACTAGCGAAAAGGCAATTTTAGGGTGACCCAGCGCTAACCGATCAACGATGTCGGTAATCCTGGAAAGTTCGGTCGCTGGTGATTTCATGTATTTTAAACGGGCCGGCGTATTAAAGAAAAGATCACTGACCGTCACCGAAGTTCCGCGTCGAGCCGCTGCTGGCTGAACGCCAATCAACCGGCCACCGTTAATCTTAATCTGAGTGCCAACCCCGCCGGTCGAAGTCCTTAGTACAACGTCGGCGACCGAAGCAATGCTGGGCAACGCTTCGCCACGAAAGCCAAGCGAAGTCACCTGAAATAAATCACGCCGGTCGTGAATTTTACTGGTGGCGTGACGGTGAAAAGCCAGCCGAACGTCATCCCGTTCAATGCCGGTGCCGTCATCAACCACTTTAATCTGATCTAGTCCCGATCCTTTAACCGTCACGTCAATTTCGCGACTTTTGGCGTCAATTGAATTCTCGACTAATTCTTTAACTACCGAAGCCGGTCGTTCAACAACTTCTCCAGCCGCAATCTGATTCGATAAAACCGGTGATAACTTATGAATCTTGGCCATATAATTTCCTTAACTACTTTTTAACCTCACGCTGCCATTGATAAACCGCATTCATAATCGCCATCGGGGTCTTCGACATCAGATCCATTCGCTTAATTTCACGGATTACCTTTTGATCCCGACGAGTCAAACGAGAACTTAATCTGGGTTGTGAACGACTCGGAAATAGCGCTAACTGCTGTCCGCTGCTGGTTGCTTCGTTTAATACCGGTTGAGATTTTGACGAAGTAACCCGTGAAGCTGACTGGCTAGCCTGATGATCAGCCGACCAATTCGTTCCGGTTGCTTCAAGCTGGTGCAAAATTTGCTGGGCACGTTTTAACACCACCGACGGAACCCCAGCCAATTTAGCAACGTGGATTCCGTAAGATTTGTCGGCCGGCCCCGGCTCGACTTTATGCAGGAACACCAGTTCACCGTTCTTCTCGGTTGCCCCCACGTGAACGTTTTTTAAGTGCGGTAAGTGTTGAGCGATGGTTGTCAGGCCGTGATAATGAGTTGACAGCAGCGTCTTAGCGTGAATGTGGTTATGAACGTACTCAATAATTGATTGAGCCAGCGCCATCCCGTCATAAGTCGCGGTGCCACGACCCAACTCGTCAAACAGGATCAAGCTATTCGCGGTCGCGTGCTGCAAAGCTTCATTTGATTCTTTCATTTCGACCATGAAAGTACTCTGCCCGGCAATTAAATCGTCAGCCGCACCGATCCGGGTAAAAATCTGATCAAAGATTGGCATCAGCGCCGATTTAGCCGGAACGAAGCACCCCATCTGAGCCATAATCACCGTTAGCGCTAACTGCCGCATATAGGTACTTTTCCCGGACATGTTAGGCCCGGTAATCAGTAAGATTTCAACGTTTTTCGGCATAATAACACTGTTGGGGACGTAAGACTGGTGACCCATTACTTTCTCAACCACCGGATGCCGACCGTCAATAATCCGCATCTGGCGACTCCTGGTCAATTTAGGCCGCACCAAACGGTATTTCTCGCTGATGTCCGCAAAGCTTTGTAAAACGTCGAGCGAAGAAATCGCGTCGGCCACCCGCTGCAAGCGTTTAATATTCTTCTTGACCCGTTCCCGAACGTCGACAAACAACTGGTACTCAAGCGTTTTTGAACGTTCTTGAGCCTCTAAGATCAAAGCTTCGTGCTTTTTTAGCTCCGGGGTCGAGAAGCGCTCCGCATTCCGTAAAGTTTGTTTTCGCTGGTAGCGATGTGCCGGAACCTTTGATAAATTTACCTTGGTAACTTCAATGTAGTACCCAAAGACCCGGTTATAGCCGACCTTCAGATTATGAATCCCGGTCACTTTTCGTTCTTTAGTCTGTAAAGCCGCCATCCACTGTTTACCGTTATTCATCGCGTTCCGGTAGCGATCCAGCTGTAAATTATAATGGCTTTTAATCAAGCCGCCGTCCGTTACCGAAATGGGCGGTTCGTCAACGATCGCACGCTGAATCAAATCTTTAACGTTCTTAACCGGATCGAGTTGTTGATAAACCTGACCCAAGGTTTTCGGGTTCAACTGCCCTAAAACGTACTTAATTTTGGGTACCTGTTCAAGTGAAGTCTTAAGCTGAATTAAATCGCGGCCGTTAACGCTACCGAACGAAACTTTACCGGCCAGCCTTTCTAAATCATAAACTTTAACCAGCAAATCTTGAATTTGCCGTCGTTCATAATAATGATCAAGCAATTCTTGAACGGCATTTTGGCGTTTAACAATTTGATCCTTTTTAATTAGTGGACGGTTCAGCCAGCGTTTCAATTTTCGGCCACCCATCGCGGTTTTGGTTTCGTCAAGCAGCCAGAGCAACGTCCCGACTTTTTTCCCGGTTCGGGTGTTTTTCATCAATTCCAGATTATACTTTGAATTATGGTCCATTTTAAGGTACTGGGTTGGTTCATACGGCGTCGCGACCTTTAAGTGCGACAGGTCACGCTTCTGGGTCACGTGAATGTACGTCAGAAGCCGCATCGTAACGTCACGCTCCAGCGGACTGGTTAATTTTTGGGTCAGATAACTGGTTTCGGCAACCTGTTGAATCGACAACTGTTTGGAAACCAAAATTCCGATCTTCTTCAATTTGTTAATTAATTCCGCCGGTAGCGAATCATTAACCACAACTTCTTTAGTCTGCAACCCCATTACTTCGTCAAAAATACTGGTTTCATCTTTAAGTTGACTAGTTTTTAATTCGCCGGTCGACAATTCAGCATAAGCAAAGCCATAAGCGTGAGACCGTGAGTCATATTCTAAGGCCGTTAAGTAATTATTGTTCTTGGCGTTCGCCACTCCGGACTCGGTGTAAGTGCCCGGGGTAACCAACTGAACTACCGCTCGTTTAACCATCCCTTTGGCTAACCTGGGATCTTCCATTTGATCACAAATTGCGACTTTATAACCCTTATCGACCAGAATATCAACGTAATCACGAACGGCCCGGTGCGGCATCCCGCACATTGGGATCGGGTGCTTAGAGCTGTGGTTGCGGGCCGTCAGCGTTAATTCAAGCATTCGGGCCCCTTTAACCGCATCTTCGTTAAAAAGCTCAAAGAAATCACCGATTCGATAGAACAAAAAAGCGTCCGGATACTGGTCCTTAATTTTTTGATATTGTTTCATCATCGGAGTAGTTGATCTTCTAGCCATGAACAAATTCACTTTCCTTAAAAGTTTTAACCTGGAATAACAAAAAGTGGTTCCGTTTCCGAACCACTTCTTATTGATTACTTAGCGTATTCAACTGACCTAACCTCGCGAATAATTGTAACTTTAATGTGACCTGGGTACTCCAAATCACGTTCAATTTTTCGCTTGATTTTTCTAGCTAACACAATCGCCTGAGTATCGGACACTTTATCTGGCTTAACGATTACCCGAACTTCACGACCGGCTTGGATAGCGTAACTCTTCTTCACTTCAGCAAAACTATTGCTAATGTGTTCCAAATCACTTAACCGATGAATGAAGTTCTCAAGTGATCGACTCTTGGCTCCCGGTCTGGAAATCACGATTCGAGTCGCGATCGCAACCAGTTCTGAAATTACGAACTGCGGTTGACGGCCATTACGATAAGCACCAATTGAATCGATAATCACCCGGTTTTCATGATACTTCTTTGCCAGATCAACCCCAATTTGAACGTGAGAACGATCCGCTTCGTGATCGACGGCCCGGCCGATCTCGTGTAACAGACCAGCACGTTTAGCTAAATTGACGTTCTCGCCTAATTCAGCAGCTAAAACTCCGGTTAACTTAGCAACTTCAACCGAGCGGCTCAAAACGTTCTGACCATCGTACATCATGAACTTTAGTCGACCGATTAATTTAATTAACTTAGGATTCATTGAATGAATGCCTAAATCAAAAATGATGTTTTCGCCGATTTCTTGAATCTTGCGACCTAATTCTTGACGGCTTTTAGCAACCATCTCTTCAATTCGGGCCGGATGAATTCGGCCGTCTTTAATTAGCTTTTCAAGCGCTAATTTAGCGATCGCCCGGCGAACCGGATTAAAGCCACTTAAGACCACTGCTTCAGGGGTATCATCAATCACAACGTCAATTCCGGTCAACGTTTCAAAAGTCCGAATGTTTCGACCTTCACGGCCAATAATTCGACCCTTCATATCATCATTCGGTAAGTTAACCACGGAAACAGTAGTCTCAGAAACCATGTCAGCAGCACTCTGCTGGATTGCCTGAACCACTAAATCACGAGCTTTAACGTTAGCGGTCTTTTGAGCTTGATCATAACTATCTTTAATCATCTTAGCCCGTTCGTTCGATAATTGTGATTTAGTTCGTTCAATGATCAAATCACGGGCTTCACTTTGTGATAAAGCCGCAATTTTTTCAAGTTGCTTTTTACGAGCTTTGATTAAATCTTCAGCATGGTGCTGTTTTTGAGTAATTCGCTTCTGACTAACGTCAAGCTGATGTGCTTTTTGATTCAAAGAATTGTCGCGCCGATTAAAGACCGCGTCTTGGTGGTCTAAAGATTCTTCTCGCTTTAATAAATGACTTTCTCGCTTTTGAACCTGTGAACGACGTTTCTTCAGATTTCTTTCAATTTTAGAACGATAAGAATTGTTCTTTTCTTTCGCGTCTAAAATTGCTTCCTTTTTAGCAGCAGCTGCTTTTTGGTTAGCCTTCCGCAAAATACTTTTAGCGTCTCGATGAGCATCAACCAACTTCCGATGAACCATTCGCTGATGAACCCATTTTCCGATAAAGAATCCAACAATAATCGCGATGATTGCGAGGATTAGGCTAATAATCACCATTCTCTCACCTCCGCAACATCTATTAGAATTACGTAATCAAAAATTACGTTCTATTTATATTTTAGTTTTTTGATTCCATTCATGTCAACATAAATAAAAAGGAAGCTGAATCCTCATCTTCCCTGAATTACTTTGAATGATGCTGATTTTTCTGATTCTTTGACTGATGACTCTTTTGATCATGATCAGACTTAGGTTGATCCGCTTTATTGAGTGGAATATGATACGCCGATCTAACCTTTTGATTCAATTTCTGCATCAACTTTGGGTGATCAGCCAGAAATTTTTTAGCGTTTTCTCGACCTTGAATCCGGTGGCCAGCAATCGTGAACCAAGCGCCGCCTTTATCAATCAGATCTTTGTCAACCGCCATGTCAATCAATTCACCAGTCTGTGAAATTCCGGATCCGTACATGATGTCCACTTGACAGCGTTTAAAAGGTGGCGCAACCTTGTTCTTCGCAATCTTAATTTTAGCGCGATTGCCAATAATGTCGGTTCCTTTTTTAATTTGCTGACCGCGCCGAATTTCAAGCCGAATTGTCGAATAAAATTTAAGTGCTCGACCGCCAGGAGTCGTTTCGGGATTCCCGAAAACCACCCCAACCTTTTCACGAATTTGATTAATAAAAATGCAAATCGTGTGGGTCTTGTAAATCGCACCGGATAGCTTGCGAAGCGCCTGTGACATTAACCGAGCTTGAAGGCCAACGTGAGAATCGCCCATCTCACCTTCAATTTCGGCCCGTGGAACTAACGCGGCAACCGAATCAACTACCACTAAATCAACGGCGCCACTTGAAACCAAATCTTCGCAGATTTGTAATCCTTGTTCACCGGTATCTGGCTGAGAAAGCAGCAATTGGTCAATATTAACCCCTAGATTTTGGGCATATTCAGGATCCAAAGCGTTTTCGGCGTCAATGTAAGCGGCGGTACCACCGTGCTTTTGAACTTCGGCAACCGCATGAAGAGCCAACGTGGTCTTCCCGGAACTTTCGGGACCGTAGATCTCAACAATCCGGCCCCGTGGGTAGCCACCGACTCCTAACGCGTTATCCAACGCTAGTGAGCCCGTTGGAATCGTTTCAATCGAATTATCAGCTCGATCACCCATTCGCATGATCGAACCCTTACCAAACTCTTTAGTAATTTGTTTTAAAGCACCATCTAAAGCAGCTTTTCGTTGATCTGCCATTCCTTCATCTCCATTTTTAATTAATTGGAATCCTTATTATTTATTACGTCACTAATCATTTTAAGACCAATCTTAGCCGACAACAATCGAATCAAATTGCGTGAAGCCGAATGAAATTCAAATCCCGCTAATTTACGGGACCAGTCAACTAAATGGTGTAGCTTAGCTTTCGGTGCGTGATTTGCCTTTGCCAAACCAATCCAGACGGTTCCCGCTGGTTGATTTTCCAGTCGGCTTGGTCCCGCAACTCCGGTAAATGATACCGCTAAATCAGTCTGCATAATTTTCCGAGCTTGGCTAGCCATCCAAATTGCGGTGTCTTTGGAAACCACACCATAGTGACTAATCACCTGACTGGGTACCGAAAGCAACTGATGTTTAGAATGATTAGAATAAGTTACAAAGCCACCGGGAAAGATCTGAGAAATCCCGGCAACGTTTCCCAAAAGGCTTTGAAACATCCCGCTCGTTAAACTTTCGGCACTAGTAACCGAAATCTGGTGACGAATCAGTTGATTGCCGACCACCTGTTCAAGATTGTTTGACGAACCGAATCCAACTAATTGATCCTTAAATTTAACCGTCAACCGATGAACCAAATCATTAGCCGGCCGATTTAATTTTAAAACTAATTCAGCTTGATCAAGTTGAGCGGAATAATCATCACAATCACGATTTAAAATCGGCACTAATTGATTGAACCAATCCGTCCGGCTTAAACCAAAGAACCGTAACACTACCGATTGGGATTTCATTTTAAACGTTCTTTCATTATTAAATTACGTAAAATTCAGATCGAATGAGCAAAAACATCCCAATTTTTAACAAAATAATCGATTCCGGAATAAACGGCAAAAAATAGGCAAACGTACAACAGAATTAACCCCATCGGGATCCTGATGGCACTAAAAATCACGTTATTCAAAAGTAACAAAATGATCGCGAACATCTGCGTCGCGGTTTTGATCTTTCCGGGCCAAGCAGCAGCGATCACCCGACCACTAGTTTCAGAACAAATCAGCCGCAATCCGGTCACCGCCAATTCACGGCAAACAATAATTGCGGCAACCCACGCAGGAACCGTTCCGATCGCCACCAGCAAAATAAAAGCCGTCATCACCAGCATTTTATCAGCTAATGGATCAGCAAACTTGCCAAAATTGGTGACCAAATGTCGGCTCCTAGCAATGTGACCGTCCAAGAAATCGGTCAAAGACGCGACTGCGAAAATTACCGTGGCAATAACTCGGGTTAGCGGGATCGTCGTTCCTGCCCAGACTACGCTTCCCCAGTTCATCGGTAATACTAAGACTAGCAAGAAAACGGGAATCAAGATGATCCTTAATAACGTTAATCGATTGGGTAAATTCAATTCAATTGACTCTCCTTAAAGTTATTTAAATTTCAAAATAAACGACTGAACTTGCTGTTTGGAATTAAATTTTAATAAATGGCCGTTAACCTTAATTTTAGTCTTGGGTGCATTCCCTAAACTAATTACAACCTGTTTTGCTTTGTTCGGCAGGTTAACCACGTGAATTTTTCGATCACCCAACGACGATTCGAATAACGAACGACCAGCGGACTTAACCGAAGTCCACGCTTTCGATGAACTAACTAACTGAAGTTTCGGTTTAGCTTTGGTTGAAATCAAATAAGCCGATTTGCCAGCAATTGTTTTCTTAGTAATTTTCAATTTAGAACGAGAACGGTGCTTCTTAACTGCCGAACGTTTTCGAACCTGCTTTTGACTATGGTGATGACTAACTTTCTTAGTTTTAAGTGATGACGAGCCTGACATTGACACTGAATTATGACTAGTCTTAGGCTGAGACGTACTGTGGTAGCCAGCAAATAACCAAATGCCGATCAAAATCACCACAATTACGACAATTGTGGCGGTAATCGGAACGGATCGCCTGAAGTTTAACTTCCGGTTGGCGACCCGATTCTGGTTGACCTTTCGTAAAAGCTGATTATTACTAATTTGTTTAACGTAACGTGGATCATGTGGATCAGGGACGCCGCCCCGAAAATTCTTCAACAGTTCTGAACCATCAAGGCCAACGCTATCAGCATACTTTTTGATGAAAGCCCGAACGTAAAAGCCATCTGGTAAATCATGAAAACGGCCCGAATCTAGATCTTCCAAATAGCGTTCCCGGATTTTAGTGATCCGGTGCAGATCAGCGATTGAATCGCCACGTTTAATCCTGGCTTGGTGAAGCTTTTGGCTAATTTGCTTGGCGGTCTTGATCCGCAAAACTCGTTGTTGATTTTTACGCTTGTTTTTGTTCATGTCAATTACCTCAGTCGATTTTAATCACAAATCACTAAATTCAATCTAATTATTTCTTACGCTTAAAGAAATCAACAATCTTTTGCCAAAGCGATCGTTTAAGTGGATAATTATTAAGTCGCATCAGCGGAACGGTTTGTCCTTCTAACCGTCGGGCAACGTTTCGATAGCCTTGGGAAGCTGGATTATCAGCGTTCAACACAATCGGTTCACCGTGATTGGAAGTGCTGATTACCGCATCATCATCAAAAATAATGCCAAGCAGATCAATTCCCAAGTGTTCCGTAATCTCATCAATATCCATCACGTCACCGTTCGCCATCATGTTTCGTCGAATTCGGTTAATCAGTAACTTAGGAGCAATTTTCAATGGGTGTGCTTCCAAGAGCCCGATGACCCGGTCGGCATCCCGAACCGCCGAAATTTCGGGAGTGGTCACTACAATTGCCGCATCAGCGCCAGCGATCGAATTGATAAATCCTTGTTCAATCCCAGCTGGGCAATCAATAAAGACGTAATCAAAGTTAGCCTTTAATTCACTAATGATTTTCTTAACTTCACTAGGATTCAAAGCCCGCTTGTCAGTATCTTGAGCCGCTGGTAATAAATAAAGCAAGTCATCAAAGCGTTTGTCTTTGACCAGGGCTTGCCGTAAATTAGCTCGGCCCTTTGCCACGTCAACAATGTTATACATGATCCGATTATCCAGGCCTAAAATTACGTCCAGATTTCTCAGCCCAATATCCATGTCCACTAAACAAACTCGCTTACCCATCAGGGCTAAAGCAATCCCGATGTTTGCGGTAGAAGTGGTCTTACCAACGCCGCCTTTACCTGAAGTAATAACGATTGCTTTTCCCATTACATAATTCCCCCAATTCGGTTATAAAACTTCGGATTAATGTACCTCAGTTTAGCTATCTTTCCGTAACTTAAAACGTGCAAATCATTAACGTACGCAACTGTCTGTTCCGAAGCCGGAATTTGTCGATCGGCGACCACATCAAATTGTTCACCGATTCGAACTTGCTGAGCATTATGTAAATCACCGATAATCAATTTATCTTCAGAACTTGGAAAGCCAGCGTGAACGATTCCTTCAATCGTACCCATCAAATAAATATTACCGCTGGTGTACAGTTTACCACCCTTATGAAGGTTGCCTAAAAACAAGACATCACCGTGCATTCGGACCCTTTGTCCGTTTCGAATCGTCTTGCTAATGACGTGAACGTTATCCTGTTCCTTGACCTGATAAGCGTCCGAGATCGTAACTACGTCTGCGGTAATTTTACTAATCGCAAATTGCGGATAATGACTAAAAATTTGTTTAACCATTTCGACTTCTTGATTTGATAACAAGCGATTCCCAGTCAGGATTCGAAAACCAATCGTTGTTTTAATTGAAGAGCTACTTCGGCTCAATTGGTTAAGCAGAGTTTTTAAATTAGCGTAAATTTCACGGATTCCAGCTGATTGATCAAAGATTAATTCATAACCACTTTGGGTTCCCTTCAAAGTAACTGGTCGCATTTTTTAAATTCCCTTCTTATTATTTTCGATTCTGGCAATCATTGTACAAACGCTGAATTGGGAAATATAAAGCAATGAAGATGATCACATTAATTAGCAGTGTCGGGATTAAACCATCAACTAAAAACGTTTGACCAGATTCAACAGCTACTCCACTAATTTTCTCGGCAAACCGGTTCGCAAAGTAGCAAATTCCCAACATTATAATTAAATCAATTAAATAAAGAAAAAGCGCGCCAAAAAAATCAGCGGGCAAATATTGATATAAAAATCGACTCACGTAAACCAGTAGCGGTAAAACGAACAAAAGGACTCCCCAAATACCGACGTAATACCAATCGAAAGCGCCACCAACG
>CAKQCC010000008.1 GCA_934216625.1 uncultured Lactobacillaceae bacterium | reverse complement strand
GAACTCGTGTGAGCAGTAGCGGAATAAGAACTAGCTAATGAAGTTTCATTGCTAGTCTTAGCACTTAAAGAATTATAATTATTGTTTAAACTAGTGGTTTGATTTGGAAATTCATTGTTTAAACTATTAACATAATTCTTAACGATTTGGCCGTAGTAAGCTTGGTTAGCACTGTCGTATAAAGCCCGTGCGTGATAGCTAGCGGCACTAGCGTTATTACCAGCAACGTCAGGTTCGTTAAAGTAGCTGACGTTCGGCATTTGCGGTGCTTTGGTGGTGCTAGCAGAACTAGCCTTACTAGACTGGCCATTGTTAGCACTAGCGTAGGAATTCATAGCTTCTAATGACTGAACTTCAGCAGAAGTAGTTGAATTAACGTTATTGTTATTATTAGCATCGGCGTTAGCATGTGCAGTTACGGCTGCACCACCACCGACGGCTAACAATAAGGCACTGGACATTACGATCCAGTTTTTGTGAACCTTATGTAAGACCTTTTTGTCATTAGCCTTACGGAAGTTATTTTTATTAAATAACATCAGGTAAATCCTTCTTTCATTGAAAAAATTGATTTTACGCGCGTAAAGAACTTTCTTTGAATCCTTTACGGTTTAAAGAATATCACGTGGCCGGGAGAAATGCAAAAATATGGTCCAAATTCATAAATTAATTTGATTTAATTGATTTAACGGTACTGTGGCCTAGTAATATACTAAAAAGGCTCGCCATTTACGTGGCGAGCCTTTATTATTTTATTCGATCTTAATTCTAAAAATTATGATTACTAATCATTAATTCGGGTGGGCAATGGACCATTAGGTAGCCACGGTGACGATAGAAAGCTAAGTCTTCGAATTCATAGTGACCGGATAACTTAGTGGCCTTGACGTCGCGCGGACGTAAATGAGTATAGCGATTAGCAGGAACGCTCATTAATTCCCCATCGGTAATGAAATAAATTCGGTGATTACTCGGGTTATAACTCATGTTTTGCATAATTAAGCCCGGAGCGTAACGCAAGCCTTGAACCATGTGGAATTTAACGGAACGATTAGTGATTGAACCTTTGAATAACTTCAAGCTGCCGACCGGAGCGACACCACCGAAAGTTCGCATGGCGGTGTAAGCATGACCGGCGTTATCAAACGTCAAAACGTCAGGCATGGCGTAAGTATCAAAATGGAAATTAATCTTGCGAATTGGTTTCAAAGTCTTCTGACTAAGTTGCAAAATGCTGGTGCGACTAGCTGAACCACTATCGTTGGTTAATAGCCAAAGCTGATTAGCCTTCGGATTGTAAGCCATGGCTTGACCGTGACCACCGTTAAAGGTCGGGCCGATTTTATAATGAACGTGATTATTAGCGTCATCATCCTGGGCGTTCTGGATTGCTTTAATGTTAAATTGAACTAACTTAATGCCGTGAGTATTGACCCGGTAAGTTACGTAAGCCGTCCCGTTTTTAGTAATTACTAGACTTTGTGGATTATGATAACCTTCATTCTTCATTAAAGAATTATAATTATCGGGTAATTCACCGTAGGGACTAAAATTCACCCGCTGGTTACCACCAACCGAATTAAAGCGACGGTCATAATTTTCGTTACGGTTGTAATGATCACTGTAATCATTTGGCTCAACGTAACGACGATTATGAACAAAACGTAAATTTCTACTTGAAATATAACTGGTTAAAGCGTTTGATCGTTGAGTAACGGTAGAAACGCGACTGGCGTGAGACGCAACCGACGTCCCGGACGCAACTAATAAAAACGCTAGGGAAGCCAGTCCAATTTTGAAAAATCTTTTCAGATTTTTGGACATCTTAATTTCCTTTCTTAGTAAAATCAGATTAATTATATCATAATTGAATTTTAAGCCCGAATTTTTCACAGATTTATTTCAGATTGTATTTACCGTATATTATATGTACAGAAAATGAACAGTGTTCCTAAAGAACGTTGACACATCAAAATAACTATTGTATTCTTTGTTTGAAAACAATAACGCAATTAAGTTCTTATTCAGAAAGTGTTTAACACCAAACTAAATAAGGGCGATTAAGAAAGTAAACTGGTATCTACACGGAATCATTAATTGAACGTGATTTATAACATTATGTAACCTTTTCGCAAACTAATGGTTACATTTCGTCATTTTCATGTTATAGTATTAATTGTAATTAATGAATTCTTTAATTATGTCACGACATATTTTTAGCCTTACGGACTAAAGGTAATGCATGGCGTCACATTGCTGTTTGGTAAGGAAGCATTTGGTCTTGAATCCGCCAGGTGTTTCTTACATAAAAAAGGGCTCGTTACGATTAACGAGTCCTTTTTATTTTACCTAATTTTAGCCATTATTTAGCTGAATTTTTGCACAGCTCATCAATTTTTTGGTAAAAGGCCCGTGAATCGACGTCAGTAATCAAAGTTAACGGCCGCCCCTGCGGAGTTTCGTAGGTTCGGCCCGCCGCGGCTCCTGAAGTAACCACGTCAGCTTTAATCGGCTTTGACTTCGCAATTTCCGGATAATAACTCAGGACCATCGTCAGGACGTCCCACAGATAATACTCGTTACCGAAGAGGTGCATCATCGAGTACCCCATCCCGATCAAGTCTTCAGCCGGATAGCGGCGCAAACTGGCCCAGTGATCGCGGACTTTCTGCGTCAGCGGGACCTGTTTAGTGCTGTTCAAGCCGACTTCAACCAGCGGAACGCGTGAGTTATAGACCGTTTTAACGGCGGCCGGGTCCCAATACGAATTCCATTCTTGAGTGCCGTCAGCTTCCGGTTCCACGACGTTGCCGTGGTTATCCATGGTGCCGCCCATCCAGTAGACTTTGGCGATCCGGTCCTGAATTGACGGGTCAGCTTTTAGGGCGCGGGCCAAATCGGAAAGCGGACCCGTCATCACCAGGGTTACTTTCTGGTCAGACCGCTTGATTTTATCAATCATGTCCAGATGGGCCGGCTTCTTGGCTAGCGGCGCGTGCGGCTGACTGCCGTGTTCGTTTAGGATTGGAAAATCATCAAACGTGTAGGCGTTCAGGCGCCACGGTTTTGGAAACTGGTGGGCCGGTCGTGAATTGGATTGGGCGACCGAAATCTTTCGGCCCTTGCCCAGCAAGTCGACTAATTTCCGGGAAGCGTCAACGGCCGGGGTCACGAACGAGTCGGCCCCGATAGCACCGATCCCCAAGATCTTAATTTTCGGCATTTCTAAGAATAAAACTAACGAGTCTAAATCATCGACGTTGCCATCGTGATCGTAATAAACGTTTCGCATGTTACCATTCCTTATCAATAAGATTAACGTCATTATAACAAATTGCAAAGAACTACACGATTTTTAGCAACAAAAAAGGCACTGAACAAAATCAGTGCTTTTTAATTAAATTATGTCTGTTTAAATTAGCTATTGTTATCTCTCGTTTATTAAAATAATACTTTAGCTCAATTAAGTCAAATGACATTATTAATAGCAGCACGGTTAATCCCACAATTAGCTATTGTTATTCTCTCAATTCGCGTTTTAATTTTAATTCTACGTAAATAATTATAAAATTATGTCTTGTCTAAATCTTAATCGTGCTGAAAGCTCACTCTAATCAGTGGGCTTTTATTTATTGTACGGGGTCCCCGCGTTAATCATGAAGGCCCGGTAAATCTGCTCAGCTAACACGACTCGCATCAACTCGTGCGGCAGCGTGAAGCGACCGAATGATAACTGATAATCGGCCCGTCGCAAGACTGCCGGGGATAAGCCAAGCGAACCGCCGATCACGAAGACCAGCTGCGAATGTCCATAGGTCATCAACCGCTGAAGCTGCGCCGCGAATTTTTTAGAAGTCTGTTCACGGCCCTGGATCGCCAGCGCGAACACGTAATCCCGCGGCTTGATTTTGTGAAGAATCCGCTGCCCTTCTTTCGCCATAATCTGCTGGGCTTGGGCTTGACTTAACGGTTCGGGTTCGGGTTCCGACTTCACCACGACCGTCTTAAACTTGCAAAACCGGGAAAGCCGCTTCGCGTACTCGGCCACGCCGCGTTTGAACCACTTCGTCTTCAGTTTACCGACCGAAATCATCGTCACGTTCACCGTAATCACCTACTTATCCCGAGTTATCCACAGGGGCTGTGGATAACTACTATATCTTGTGGTCGAAAATTTGACCACCACTACCGGTTCGGGTTCCTAGCGATCGTCAGCCGAAATCGAAGTCTTGCGCACCCGCTTGATTTCGGCCAAATCACGCTTCAGTTCGCTTGCGGCTTCGTCAGTGGCCGCCCGACCGAGTGGTAAGTGCAGCGGTAAAGTACTCCAATGGTTAGTGACTTGATCATAAATGATCTTCGCGGCCTTCATCGGGTCACCAGGCGTCTGGGTTGAACCATACTGCTGCATGTGCTGAATGGTCTGTTCAACTGGCCGGTAATCAGCTAGCTTCGTGACCGTCTTTTCGGAGGAACGGCCGCCCCAGTCGGTCCGAAAGCCACTCGGTTCGATCAGCATGCACTTAATCCCCAATGGCTTAACTTCGCGGGCGATCGTCTTGGTTAAGCCTTCGACCGCGTGTTTCGTGGCGTCATAATAGGATAGGGCCAAGAAGCCGGTTAAACCACAGATTGAAGAGAAGTTAACGATGGTCCCCGATTTTTGTTTACGCATCATCGGCAGAACGTTCCGGGTCACATCAGCCAGGCCCCAGACGTTGACGTCGAACAGGTAGTGAGCTTCCCGCCAGTCACTTTCTTCAAAGGTACTGAAGTAGCCTAAGCCAGCGTTGTTAACCAAAACGTCGACGCCGCCAAAGGCTTGTTGAGCCAGCTGAACCGTTTTAACGACCTGGTCGTGCTTAGTCACGTCCAGCTGCGCCTTCTTAATCTGGCCGTGATCGTACTGATCCAAGTAGTTTAATTGGGTTGCCGGCTTGCGGGCCGTCGCCACTAAATTAACGTTCGGCTTCTGGGCCAAGAGCGTTGCTAAATTTTTACCGAAGCCGGTGTGAGTCCCGGTTACTAACCAAGTTTGTTTTTTCATGTCAATCACCTTTCATTAAATGATACAATTACTTAACAACCCACTTTAGATAGGAGAATTTTAAATGGCTAATTTAAAAATCATCAAAGGTGACATCACCAAAATCAAAGTTGACGCCATCGTCAACGCCGCTAATTCCAGACTAGCGGGCGGTGGTGGCGTTGACGGTGCGATCCACCGTGCCGCCGGAATGCAGCAGCTGAACGCCGCTTGCCGAAAGTTACGTGGCTGCCCCACCGGCCAGGCCAAAGTCACGGCCGGTTTTAATCTACCGGCCAAGTACATTATTCATACCGTGGGCCCCATCTGGCGCGGCGGTAACCACCACGAACCTCAAGAACTAAAGGCTTGCTACTCTAACAGCCTAGAAAAAGCGGTTACTTATCATTGTAACACCGTTGCTTTTCCTTCAATCAGCACCGGCGTCTACCACTACCCGCTTCGACAGGCCGCTCAGATCGCGGTCAAAACGATTCGGAATTTTCAGGCTAAACTCAGGGTCGTAATGGTCTGCTTCGATCCGCAAACTTACCGAGCCTACCAAAGCGCTAATCCTGAGCGTTAAACTTTACATTTTCACTCAACCCGCGTAAGCTAAAGACATTCGTTTAGTAATTTTTTAACGCGGGTGATCAAGTGCTAAAATTATTAAGTGCTTCTAAAAGCATGGAAATCATGTTAATCGTAATTATCATCACGGGAATCTTGGGCTTGTTTGCCTTAGAGATTACCGCGAACTGAATTTAAGAAATTAAGCTGCCAAACTTTTGGCAGTTTTTTATTTACTCAATCGCAGGTTGGTTCGCTTTAAATGCCCCTGCTGATAATATTCAACTGAAATCCGGTCGCCAACTTGATGGGCGTAAAGGACGTCCCGTAATTGAGCAAGCCCGTTGATTTTCTGACCCGCCAGCTTAGTAATGACGTCATATTTCTTTAATCCCGCTTTTTGCGCTGTCGAACCGGGTTTTACGGCTAAGATTATCGAACCCTGAGTAACTTGATTGGGTAGTTTCAAAATTTTCCGGCGCTGCCGGCCGTCAACCGAAGCCAAATCGGTGTACACCACGCCTAAACGGGGCCGAACCACCCGACCGTTTTTGACGAGCTGGTTGATCACCCGCGTGACTTCGTTGCTGGGGATGGCAAAACCCATCCCTTCTACGTTAGTGCCTTGACCGTCGGAAGCTAATTTCATCGAGTTAATTCCGATCACCTGTCCCGCCAGGTCAATTAGCGGCCCGCCGGAATTACCGGGGTTAATGGCAGTATCGGTCTGAATCACGTTGGCGTCACCAATTTCCTGTCCCGAACCGTTAACTTTCGGGACTTCCCGTTTCTTAGCCGAAATGATGCCCTGGGTTAGTGACGAAGCGTATTGGGAACCCAGCGGTGAACCGATCGCTAGTGAAGTCTCACCAACCCGAATCCGGTCGGAATTGCCGAACGTCGCGACTTGATGAACTTGATTAGAATTAATTTTCAGCACCGCTAAATCGGTCAGCTTATCTTTACCAACCACCTGGGCCCGCATCCGTTTCCCGTTACTTAGCAAGACTTCGATCGCATTCGAGCCGGTCACCACGTGATTATTGGTGACCACGTAAGCGGCGTCACCATGAACCTTATAAATAACCCCGGAGCCTTCACTGCTGGTCTGCAGTCTACTGCTTGATTTGGGGTTAGGATTCAAATTAAATAATCGGGATAACGGGTTTTGATTGGTCTGGCGTTTCTGGTTAATTACCGAAACCACGTCGTTTTTGACCGACTGAAAAGCCCGTTCGGACTGGCTCTGAACGTTGACTTTGACGTTATTAACTTTCGCCGTTCCGTAGCGGTTAGGGCTCTTCGGGATCGCGGTTTCTTGGGTGACCGGATTCGTGTCGTTAACCAGATACTCAATCCCGCCGTAAGCTAAGGCGCCGCCAAATAAGCCCGCAATTAAAGCTAAAATAATTACCTTGTGAATCGGTTTCAGTTTCAATGAACTTCATCCTTGCTAAATCGTGATCAACGGGGTCGGGGCTTCGACATCAGTATCGAAAATTTTGAAATCACGGCCGACCGGTAAGCCGTTGTGGAGCAGAAAATTAGCGACCGTCTGATGAGCCAGCTTAACGGTGTTGTTATTGTGGCTGCGGTGAGCCAGGAACACGTAGCGGGTCCGGTTGCCGATGACGTTCGCCAGAACTTCGGCGCTCTGGTCGTTCGACAAATGACCAACGTCGCTCAAGATTCGCCGCTGCAACGGCCAGGAATAAGGTCCGTGCCGTAACATCTCGACGTCGTAATTGCTCTCGAGTGCAAACGCCTCACAGTTATTGATGATTTTCTGAATGTGGCGAGATACGTAGCCAGTATCCGTAATCATCGCGAAGCTTTTGCCGTGACAAGTAAATTTGTAATATTGGGCGTCGGCCGAATCATGCGAGGTCCCGAAGCTCTGAATCGCTAAATCGCCAAAGGTCATGGTCTGCCCCTCCGGGAAAACGCATCGTTGGCTCGGGGCGACCGGGCCAATCCTGGATTTCATGGCGGCCCAGGTCTTCGGGTTAGCGAAAACCCTGATTTGCGGATACTTGCGGGCCAAAATGCCGACCCCTTTCGCGTGGTCACTGTGTTCGTGACTAACCAGCAGCATATCAATCCGGTTAGGATCGCGGTGAATCGACCGCAGCAACCGCTCAATTTTGACCCCGCTTAAACCGGCGTCGAGCAAGATTTGGTGCTGAGCCGTTTGAATATACGTCGAATTACCGCCGCTGCCGCTTGACAATAAACAAATTTTAATTGCACCAGTCACTATTTTCAGCTTCTTTCCGTTTTATCCCAGGGCCTTACTGTTGTTGCTAAGGTTCCGGTGCTTAATGATCGAACCGGTAAACGCGTTGACGTCGCGATAATGAACCGGTGAATTATTGGTCTTTAACGCAATTACCCAGGTCGGAATGTACACCCGATTCCCTTTAACCGACAGCAGGCGGGTGTAGGCAAAATGACACCACTCGATTTTAGTGTTGTTTGGAATATTGTTGTACTGGTATAACCACGTCAGAGCCCGTTTTTCCGAAATCGTGTTCAGTTTTTCGTGAAGGGTCTTAACGTGATTAACGTATTCCTGGGTATAGCCTTCCAAATAATGATCATTAAGCCGAAACTTAATTTCTGCGGTTTTAGAAAACACGTCTTGATTTTCGGCGTTTTTAGGAACCTGCTGAACATACACTAATTCATCACGGCTCGAAAGATCGCTGCTGTAATGATATTGGTCACCGTGCAGGATAAACGTGGGGTCGTTCAGTTTCCGGTTGATCGTCAAATGAGGTTGCCGACGATTTAAAGCGACCGGATGCTTAAAGGTGCTGATGAGTCGACCGCCATTATAATGTGAATTCTGGTTAGCCAATTCCTGCATCTCGTTATGCAAACCGTTAGTCTTTTTGGCCGCAACGTAATAACCGGTCCCCGAAACTCCGGAAGGCCGGTGGTGAAAAGAAATCTGATCGTTATGCATTTCGGCCACCACGTTGGTCTGATTACCACTGTTCAAATCATCGGTTTGAACGTTTTCGTTGCGGTGAAATAGCGAAAACAGAAAGACGTCGATGATCACGAACGTAATTAGAAAAATAACTTGAATCCGTTTAAAGTCCAAACCAAGGCCTCCTACTCAAGTGCTCCGTTATTCAGCTGACCATAGTTAATCCAGTGGTTGTTGTATTCGATAAACCAACCTGGAATCAGGTTCGCCAGAATCTTCGACGACTTCGCGTTTTTCCACTCGTAACCGATCTCAACCGCCTGAACGTTGTGCATCTTATAACCATGTGACCGTAAAACCATCATTACCCGTTTAGTGCTCGGTAATTTAAGGGGTTTGCGTTCGTTCGGGATCGGGATCTGCAGCGATTCAAGTGAATAATTAGACCGCAATTCACCATTTCGGTGCTGCAAACTGACGGCGCCAAGCTGGGTCGGGTTAAAAATTGGAAAGCCTTCAATAAAGCCGCGGTACGTAATTGACTTCGATTTGGGGTTAAAATCAAAATAGTGAACGTCGTTTAGCGATAGATTCAGCTGATTTAAATACCGGTAGGACCAATCCAAGTTATGATTAAAGCTGCCCCAACGCCGCGGCTGATCATTAACGAACGTCGCGTTTTGGTACTTATCAAAAATCAGCTGACGGTTCGCCTCGTCACTGTACACCGTCCTGGCATGGCGACGGGTCCTCACAATCCGCTGGCCACCGTTCAGCAAGTGCATTACGCAGTAATTCTGGGTCTGCTTGTTAATCAAATATTCATATTGGGGCATCGAAATTGAGCCCTGGTAATCAATCAGCGGTCGACCGTAATTGGACTTAATTTTAACGGGAATCCGGTGCAGATGGAGACGCAGGATCTTTTTCAGGCCGTGAATCTCGTGATTATTCAAGGACACTCGATAGACGCGCTGACCCTGATCGCGAAACAGGTAAAGGCAACGCTGATTGTTAAGTGGTAACTCGATCCGGTCAATTACCCGGTTAGGTAATTTTGAAAGGCGACCACTTAAAACTGAATCCAGCAACTTAGTAGTAACGTCGCTATGATAATCAAGGATCAGCGATTTCGGTCGGTTCAGGTCGTGAAAATATTGATGGGTTGAATGACTGCTGACCAGTTGCATTCGGTTGGCATAATCTTTTCTCACCTGCTTCATTATTTCACTGATGAGATTAACGTTGGAGTCGGTCAAAATCCACTGCCGGCCATCGCGGTTAGTGTAAATGACCTTAGTCGGCATGTATACGTACGAAAGTGGTTTACTATTACTAATTAAACTGCTTCTGGAACTGCTTAAATTACTTTTTTTGCTTCGTTCGTACGACGGATTCGACCACAAAACGATGGAGAGCACGAAACTAATGATCACCGCGATACAAAGTGCCGCGGCTAAGCCATATTTTCTAACGAGCTTCATCTCTTTAATCCCCTTCTACTGGCTCATCAGGCAATGAAATGTAAAACGTCGAGCCCTGACCTTCGGTGCTTTCGACCCAGATACTACCACCCAGTGATTCAACGATTTCCTTGCAAATCGCCAGGCCAAGTCCAGTCCCACCACTGGCCCGGGTTCTAGATTTATCAACCCGGTAGAACCGGTCAAAAATGTGGTCCTGGGCGTTCTGGGGGATCCCGATCCCGTGGTCTTTAATGCTGAACAGGACCCGCCGGTGAGTTTCGTATAGCGAACAAGTAATTGCGCTGCCGGCTGGTGAATACTTCAGCGCGTTATTCATGATGTTATTCACCACCCGGGTAAACTGGCCGGGATCAATTTCAACCCACAGGGATTGCTTAGTAAAGTTGCAATTAATTCGGTAATTGTGATTAAGCTTGAGATTGGGGGTAATCTGGACCCCACGTTTAATCATGGACTGATAATGGTGAATCACGTGAGCCAAAAATTCGTTGAAGTTAACCAATTCGGGAGCCATCTTCTGTTTTCCAGAATCCATTCGGGACAGCATTAGCAAGTTCCGCACCATCCTGATCATCCGGTCGGTTTCGTTTTGGGTCGTCTTTAGGAACTTGGGCGCAATCTCGTGATCTCGCCAAGCTCCCGCCAGCAAGGTTTCCAGATAAGCGTGAACACTCGTCAGCGGCGTTCTCAATTCGTGTGAAACGTTGGAAACGAACTGCTTCCGGTCTTCATCAATTTTCTGCTGCTCAGTAACGTCGTGCAGCACGCAAACCAAGCCGCTGACGAAGCCCGAATTGCGTTGAATCAGCGAGAAATGAGCGTGAAGAATTAGGGCCTGGTGCCAGTTCGACAAGTCGATCTGAACCTGGCGCGGTTGTTCCATTAATTCTTTCAAAGAATACTGATGATCAATTCGAAGGACCTTCAGGATCTGGTGCCCGATCACGTTTTCACTTTTAAGCCCCAGAAAGTCCAAAGCTTTAGCGTTCGAAATCATAACGACTCCACTGCGGTCGGTCGCTAGGACCCCGTCATTCATGTTGGTCAGCACCGAATTCAATCGCCGGCGTTCGGATTCGGTTGACTCTTGTGATTCCCGAATTTTGACCGACAAATTATTAACGGCCATTGCTAACTGGCCCAGTTCATCCTGGCCATAAACGTGAACGTGCCCGGAATAATCACCGTGGGCAATCTGCAGCGTCTGTTTCTTCATCTCATCGATCGGCTGGGTAATCGCCCTCGAGATTACAATGGCAACCAGCAACCCAATCAAAATCGTAATCAGCGCCGCCAGCAAGTAAATGATGGTGATGCTGTTGATCGTCTTATAAACCGGGTTCAAGCTCGCCCGAATGTAGATTACTCCGGCGGTACTGCCGTTTTGACCGTGAATCAGCGGGATGACGACCGTGTAGTAACGAGTTGCGTCTTGGCTGTCGTAAGTGGTTTTATTAACGGTCTTGTTATTATACAAAGCGTTCTTAACGTCCTGATCGGTAGTCTTTTGGTCAACGATCGCACCGTTGTTAATCTGGTTAGTTCCACGGATGGTTCCTTTTGAATCGATGACCTGAATCTGGTCGGCATTCGTGTTGCTTGTGTCTGACAAGAGCGTGTGGATTTTTCGGTTGGCTTTCAACTGGTCACTACGGCTCAACTGGGTCGTCAATGACTTATCAACGTAAGTCGGCAGCTGAACCTGGCGTTCGTACTGAGCAACGTTGCGTTTCTCAAGCTGACTAACGAAGACCGCGCCAACCACTTCTAGTGAAATCAGCAAAATTAACGCAAACACCAGCGCAATTTTAAAGTGAATTGAGTGGAAAAATTTAATATGGTTATTCAACGAATCGAATGCCCCTCAACAGCACTAATTTAATTATTCTGATCAGAATTTCTGAGGTAGTAACCAACTCCGCGGCGGGTTATCAGCCAAACCGGATGGCTCGGGTTATCTTCGATCTTTTCACGCAGTCGCCGAACGGTTACGTCAACGGTCCGGACATCGCCAAAATAGTCGTATCCCCAAACGGTTTGCAGAAGGTGTTCTCTGGTCATCACTTGGCCGATGTGCTCAGCCAGGTAATCAAGCAATTCAAATTCGCGGTGGGTTAAATCAATGTTTTTACCCCGCTTCGTGACTGAATAGGAACGGGGATGGATCACTAAATCACCAATTTTAATGTCCTTTTCACCGCGGTCTTCCTTTTTGGCCTGGCGACTGTTGGCTTTCTGGCGGCGCAGATTAGCCTTAACCCGTGCAACCAATTCTCGATTCGAGAACGGTTTGGTTACGTAATCATCAGCCCCGATCTCTAGCCCCAGAACTTTATCGAGTTCTGAATCTTTAGCGGTAACCATGATGATCGGCATGTCGTGAGTTTTTCTGACTTCTCTGGCAACTTCTAGGCCGTCAACTTTCGGTAACATCAGATCCAAAATAATTAAATCCGGATTTTCGGTTTTAACTTTCTTTAAGGCTTCTTTACCATCGTAAGCTACCGCTACTTGGTAGCCTTCCTTTTCTAAATTAAATTTTTCGATATCGGTAATTGGTTTCTCATCATCAACAACCAGAATCTTGGACATAAAAACGACTCCTTAAAAATTTATTAATTTTCTTAAATTTATTTTGATTTTCGATTCGATAAGTATTAGAATACTAAATGTAATCAAAAGCAATTCTATTATATCACGCTTGATTAATTAGTTTCATTAATAATTATGAAACAATGGTTGCATTTAGTAAAATAAATGCTATAATAATTAGTGTGATGAGTAGTTATGGGCTGTTAGCTCAGCTGGTAGAGCAACGGACTCTTAATCCGTGGGTCCAGGGTTCGATCCCCTGACAGCCCATTATTTAGTCGAGATTAACAATCATTTCATTTCGGTGAAATGATTGTTATTTTTTTATCATCAAAGGGAATGGTTGGCGTGAAAATCAAGGCCTCGATCGAAATGATTATCAGCATCATAATGCTGATTCCGGCCGGATATTTACTAATTAATTCGAGCATTACCTCACTTAGCTTACTCAGTAACCCCAACCTTAACGTTGCTAACGAACTAATCCGGCTGTTCTGGGGAATCACGGGAACCGGCTACTTCCTTTTTTACTTAGTCAAAAACCTAATCACGTTATTTTTACGTCAGTTTTAAGCCAAACAAAAAATCCAGCATTTTGCTGGATTTTTTAGTCAGAAATCACCTTCGCCGTTAACTTGGCCTTGACCTTGATCCTTAGCAATCGACGAAAATTTATTATAAGCCTTCAGGAACATTAGGTTGACCGTTCCCCGCGGTCCGGACCGGTTCTTTTCAATAATAAACTCGGTTTTACTTGGTGCACTGCCGTTAATCTGGGCTTGCTGGTCCTTACCGTCATCCTGATCCCGCTGGTAATAATCTTTTCGGTACAGGAACGAAACGATGTCCGCATCTTGTTCAATCGAACCGGATTCACGAATATCACTTAACACCGGCCGTTTATCTTCACGCTGTTCGACGCTTCGTGATAATTGTGAAAGGGCCAGGACCGGAACCTGAAGGGCCTTCGCCATTTTTTTCAATTGTCGAGAAATTTCGGAAACTTCCTGCTGGCGATTTTCCTTATCGTTTCCTTCAACTAATTGAAGGTAATCAACCACAATCAGTCCTAAATTTTGGCTTTCTTTAGCTAACCGGCGGGCTCGAGCTAAGATCGACGAAATATTAATTCCGGGGGTATCATCAATATAAATATGGGTCTTGGCAAGATTGCCGACCGCCATGATAATGCTCTGCCACTCTTGTTGGCTTAACTCACCGGTTCGTAAATGATTAGCGTTGATGCTACCCTCAGCACAAATCATCCGGTCAACTAGGGATTCCGCTCCCATTTCAAGGCTGAAGATCGCCACCGTTCGACCAGTCGTGACCGCGACGTTCTGGGCCACGTTTAACGCAAAGGTGGTTTTCCCCATTGCCGGTCGTGCGGCAACCACGATAAATTCACCCTTATGCAAACCGGTAGTCAATCTGTCGATCGTGTCGTAACCAGTCGGGAGCCCGGTCACGTCGTTATGACTTTTGGACAGTTTACTGATGTGGGTAAAGGCCGTATCGACAACGTCACCGATTTTCCGAAAGCCAGAGTTGTTTCGATCTTTTGAAACGTTTAAAACCTGGCTTTCGGCATTGTCAAGCATCGAATTAACGTCTTCTTTTTGCGAATAGCCTTCCTGGGCGATTTCCTTGGCAACCCGAATTAGGTGTCGAGAAGTTGCTTTATCCCGAACGATCTTAGCGTAATATTCAACGTTAGCCGACGTTGGAACCGCAACCGCCAATTTAGCAATGTACTTGACACCGCCAACGGCATTGAGCTGATTTTGGGATTTTAAGAAATCAGAAACGGTCACGGAATCAATTGCTTGATCACGATTGCTTAGGTTAATCATCGCGGCGTAAAGGTATTGGTGGGCTTTCCGGTAAAAATCACTGGGTTTCAAATACTGCATTACGTCAGCTAAAGATTGATTATTCAAAAAAATGGCCCCTAAGACTGCCGCTTCAGCACTATTATCATGGGGTGGAGTTCGGTTAATCAACGCTTCGTTACTCATAATAAATTCCTTTGACTAAAAAGGAGCTGGAATAACAAACTCTTTAGGTTTAGATAAACAACCTAATCATTTTTTGGCAACGTGAACCCGAATGTTAGCGGTAATCCCCTGGTGTAATTTGACCGGAACGTTCACGTAGCCCAGTGAACGAATGGGTGCTTTTAATTCAACTTTTCGTTTATTTAACTTAATTCCGTGTTGTTGATTTAAAGCCTTAACGATTTGCTTACTGGTGACCGAACCGAACAATTTACCATCGTTACCGCATTTAGCACCTAATTCAACCACGGCTTTACCGCTTTCCAATTTAGCCTTAAGCTGCTTAGCAGCGTTAACGGCCTGGGCTTCATCGCGGGCTTCGGCTTTCTTTTGAGCCCGAAGTTTGCTAACGGTCGCGTTCGTCGCCAGACGAGCTTTACCACGCCGGATCAGGAAATTTTGGGCGTAACCTGCCGCTACGTTTTTGACTTCGCCGCGTTTGCCTTTGCCGCGGACGTCTTGGGTGAAAATTATTTTCATGAAACCATCTTACCTTTCTTACTATAATTAACTATTATGTTATTTAACCTGCTTCAATAATTCAAGTTTATGCCGACTTCGAAGACTCCGGCTGGTCACTTGGGAGCTCCTTTCGGATTACCTGTCGAATCGCTGATTTCAACATCGGGTGAATGGCTTTCATCGGCTTGTTTTTAATCTGGGTCGCGCCACTCGACAGGTGACCTCCGCCACCTAATTGCTCCATGATCAGTTGAACGTTGACTTGACCATTACTGCGGGCTGAAATCCCGATTTGTCCGTCGGGACGCTCGGTCGCTACGAACGAAGCTTCGATTCCGGAAATCGTCAGTAGCGAATCGGCAACCTGGGCTGCGGTAACCGGATCGTACTTTCGGTCACTTTCACCAATTACTAGCGCAACCCGGTGCTTCGAATCAATTTGAACCCGTGAAATCAAGTGATCGCGTGCCAAATAATCGGTTAAGTTTTCCTGCATAAACCGGTGAATCTGACCGGCGTCGGCACCGGCTGAACGCAAATAACTGGCCGCGTCAAACGTCCGGGTTCCGGTCCTAATCGAGAACGATTGAGTATCGGTTACGATTCCGCTCAGCATCGCCGTTGCTTCCAGTTTATTGATCGGTTCGGCATTTTGGGATTGGTACTCAATAATTTCGGTAATTAATTCACAAGCCGAAGAGGCGTACGGCTCAATGTACACCAGTAACGGGTTAGCCGGAAATTCTTCTCCTTGACGATGATGGTCAATAATCATCACCCGGTTTTGAAGGCGTTGATACAGCCGATAGGAAACGCTAATGGTCGGTTTAGAATGGTCAACCATGATCAGAAGGCTTCGGTCGGTTGCCTTCTTCAAAGCTTCATTCGGTGAAACTAACGCGTCCGCAATCGTCGAATCTTTTTTAATTTCGTGAAGTAATTGGGTCACGTCAGAATGGCGTTTTTCTTTCTTTAAAACGATCCAGCACTTTCGATGATTCATCCGGGCAATTCGGTGAATACCTAAACAGGCGCCTAAGGCATCCATGTCCGGATGCATATGACCCTGAACAAAGACCTGATCGGACTCCTTCATTAATTCTTGAAGGGCCTGGGAAGTCATTCGAGCACGAACCCGGGTCCGTTTTTCCATCGGGTTGGTTTTGCCGCCGTAAAACCGGGCCTTACTTCCCTGAGCCTTCACGACGACCTGATCACCGCCACGACCCAGTGCCAAATCAAGATTTTGCTGCGCTTGATTAGCGAGTCGATTTAAATCCGAATCGGCGTAAGCAATCCCAACGCTCAACGTTAACGGAAAATTCTGCTTAGAAGTGGTTTCCCGAATTCGGTCCAGGATCGCAAATTTGTTAGCTTCGGCCGCCTTCAGGGCTTTAGCGTACGCCAAAATAATAAAATGATCGTCGTCAACCTGTTTTAGGTAAATCCCGAACCTCTGGGCCCATTTCGACAATTCGTTAGTAACGTAATTATGGAGATTAGACACCGTTTGATCAGACATTGCCTGGGTAATCTCCGCGTAATTATCCAGAAAGATTTCACCGATTGAGATCCGTTCAGCAGCGGCCTGTTTCTTAATTCGGTAGCTATGAGTAACGTCCAATAGGTAAATCGTTCGATAAGCCCGTTGAATCAGTAGCACAAAATGATGATGATTCCAGGTGACCACGTGAGTCCGGTTCGAATCCCAATACTGACCCACCAATGACTTTAATCCCGGTGCAGTTTCGTTCAAGCTTCTTCCTAAAACCCGTTTGGCCTTAAAATAAGTTTTTAAATAGGGATTTAGCCAAGCAATCCGGTCAGTTCGGTCCAAAATAATGATCCCGATCGGCATTTCGAGCAAACTTTCCTGTTCACCGCGGTGAATTCGGTAGAAAAGATCCGAAATGTACCGATGAATCCCGAGACTCATCTGGTTCATCATTATCAGCGAACCGCCAATTCCCAGGCAGGCCAGCAGTAGTAAAATTACCCCGGCAATTACGTTATTCAGCATCACCAGGACCACTGCTAAAATTGAGAAAACGGTAATCAAAACCGTAATTTTTCTCAAGTAACGATTATCAATAAACGGTGGTTGATTATGACCCGAAAATAATTTCTTCATCTTTTCGTCCTTGATCAGATTAGTTACATTGTTTTGACGTAATTCCGGTTAGCACTAATGTAATCAATGTGGTGATGGTACCTGATCGCGAACCGGTAAATTTTTCCAGCTCGAACGATTCCTAAGGCGCGGATCGTTTTTCCAGATTTGAGATAATGGCGATAGGTCCGGTGACTACCCCAGTTAGTCCTGGTCGAATGAATTTCTAAGCCGGATAAGCTTCGTAAAATCCGGACTCGATAACCATTTCGGCGCAGCGGTAAATTATTGTAATAAGCCTTTTGAACTAAATTCGGGTTGCCAGTGATGTAACCTTCTTGACCGTTATATTTAACTAGCAGGCGAACGGCCGACTGACCATGATTAACTTGTTCGATTGCTTGAAGTACTTTAAGGGTTAAATGCTGGGCTGGTTTAATCGTCCCGATTACTTCATCAGCTGGGCCGGAAAATTCAACGCTTGAGTGTAATTCAACCGGATCGTTAATTAATTTAACGTAATGCCAATTATAAGTTCCGGTAATGTCTTTAATTGAACTATTCGATTCATTTTCATTATTCGAAGTCGAATTATTTTCGTTATTAGTTGAATTATTAACGGCCTTTTTTTGATTATTACCGGAATTACTGGCACTAGAGCGCCGGTGATCAAAAGCGGTCGCCAAATCTTTAACTTCGCTTTCAAGTCCTAATAGTCCGGCTTGATTAGAATTACCGTAATACCGACTGAGCGTATTAGTTGCCGAAGATAATTCCGAATTAATTAAATCAGTTGCGTTAGATAGCAGCTGAGCTTTATTACTTGACAACCCAGCATTAGACTGGGCAGCGTAATCAAATTCACCGTTGACCACGTCTTGGCTTTGGCCGATTTCAACGCTTCCGGTTGCTGACTTAGAATAGCCAGGTTTATCAGCCGCCATTCCAGCAGTTAAAGCAACGGTATCGCCAATTCCACCGCTGACGTTAACGGTTTGAGTTCCCGCCGCTTGACCGTTAATTTTGACCGGGACTTGAACCGTGCGGGTTTCATTTGAATCAGCGTAGTTAAAATAACCATTGACGGCATCGTGATCAGCGCCGATCGTCACCGAACCGGTCGCTGATTCTTGACTTCCCGGCCGGCTCTTCATCATCGCGGTTGATAGCTTTTGACTAGTCCCAACTTTGCCGTTAATCACTATTGATTGGGTTCCTGACGCTTGACCATTAACTTTCACCGGAACCTGAACCGTACGGGTTTCGTTTAGCCCTTCGTAATCGAAGCGACCGTTAACGGTGTCGTTATTAGCCCCAATCGTTACCGAGCCGGTCGCCTTTTGATTATAACCAGACTGATTTTTCGCTAACCGAGCGGTAAGCGGTTGAGTGGTTCCAACTTTACCATTAATTTGAACGGACTGGGTTCCCGCCGTTTGACCGTTAATTTCTACCGGCACTTGAACCGTGCGGGTTTCGTTGATTCCCGTATAATCAAAATGGCCGTCGACATCATCATGATCGAGCTCGATCATTACTGAACCATCAGCTGATTTACTGTAGCCATCCCGATTTGGGATTACGTTAACTTTGGTTGAAATCGGGACTTGGTCACCAATTCGACCGCCAATCTGAACAGACTGGGTTTTACCGCTGTTTGAACCATTAACCAAAATCGGGACTTGAACATTTCGGTTCGATTCGTTACCGGTATAATTAATTTGGGCGTTGTTCAGTGAGTCAGGATAACCGATCGTAACCGCCCCGGAAATTGATTTAGTATACCCAGGCCGATCATCAGCATCATTCGATTTTAACTGATACTTACTCCCGCTTTGACCACCAGGGACTTGAACCAATTCCTGGGAATTTTGATTTCCGTTAACCGAAACCGGAATTTCAACTGGCTGGGTTGCTATATTCTGATTTAAATTAATCCAAGTATTATTTTTAATTAATTTACCGTCAGTGACCGTTCTTCCGTAATTGGAACCTCTAATCGATCGCCAGCCCATCTTTAATTTTGGATTCACTTCAGAAGCGGCATCCCTAAAGGACGAGCCGTTTTGGTCGTTTCCTTCGAGAATCACTGATTTAGGGCCCATCACTATCTCACGTAACGAGTTATCACCTTGGAACATTCCTTGCATTCCGTCATCATCACTGTTGGATTTAATCGCACTAGTGTCCCAATTATAAATATTCAAATATTGCAAATCGGTATTGGTCATAAACATCGTGTCAAAATAATTAACGTGGCTAGTGTTCCATTTACCTAAATCAAGTGAAACTAAGGAGCCAGCACCGGAAAACATGTTAGCCATGTCCGTTACTTTTCCGGTATTCCAGTGATCGATGCCCTTTATATTTTTCAAATCACTTGCGTTATAAAACATCGCGTTCATGCTTTGAACATTCTGGGTATTCCAATGTCCTAAATCAAGCGACGTCAGTGAAGTTGCTCGGTCGAACATACTTGCCATGTCGTTAACGTTACTGGTGTTCCAATTATTGATTCCCTGAATCGTTTTCAAAGAGTAGTCGGAATAGAACATTTCCCGCATCACTTGGATTTGGCCAGTCTGCCAATTGTTAAGGCCGGTCACCTTAGTTAAATTACCATCGTTCGCAAATAATTGATACATATCGGTTGATTGACCAGTATTCAAGCCTGAGCCGTCAAACGATTCAAGATTATCTAAGTTAGCGAACGTGTCCGAATCATCGTTGACTAAATTAGCGTTTTTAAAACTGATTGATTTGACGTTTTTAATCCCGTTAAATTTCTGAAGGTCTGATCCGCCAATATCACCGTCGTGAATCAGTAAGCTACCCGAATTAGAATCAAAATCGTACTGAGCTTTGGGTGCCGAATTGGTTGCTGAAGCGCCCAATTTTGGTTGGCGAACGTTTAACCGTTGAGCAGTCTGCTGTCCCAAAGACTGAGCCTGACTAATTAAATGGCTGGGTAAACTCTGGGACTGATTTTGATTACTTGCCGCCGAATTAGGACGACTAGCTTCGTTGCTGGTTACTAACGTTGATTGATGATTCAGCGGCTGGTGATTAACGTTAGTTTGATGGCCATGGTGAGTATTATCCGCATGGGCATTAACTGAATTAGCGGTAACTGCTGAGCCACCCAAAAGCAGTGCGAATAAACCCGCAAAAGTCCATAGTCGACGGTTACTTAATTTTGATTTAGCGAATTTACTTTTCGATTTAAGATTATTTTGATTTATCATTACAAGACCTTCTCAACGGGATTACTTTAATTATAAAATATCGACCCAACAGATTAAACGACCTTCGTTAAATTCATCGAAAACAAAAGGGCTTGATTTTTACGAAATCAAGTCCCCTCGTTTCAAATTAATTTTAATTTATTCTTCGGTTACAAACGGCATTAAGCCCATAATTCGAGCTCGCTTAATTGCAACCGTTAAGCGACGTTGGTTTTTAGCACTGGTTCCGGTTACCCGGCGCGGTAAAATCTTACCTTTTTCAGAAATGAATCTTCTCAGTAAGTTAACGTCTTTATAATCAATGTAGTTAATATGATTGGCAGCAATGTAGTCAACCTTACGGCGTCCTCTTCGATAAGCCATTAGCGAGACCTCCTTTAATTACAAATTCAAATCTTTAGAACGGTAAATCATCGTCAGAAATATCGATCTTTTTGTTTCCTGAATTAGCGAACGGGTCTTTTTGATTCCCGCTGGGACCATTTGAATCGTTCTTACCCTTTGAACCAGGCTGACTGGACTGGTGATTTTGACCAGCAGAGCCACTTGATTTTGATTGGTCATTTCGGTTAGAAGCAAACGGGTCAATCGGCTTTGAATTACCATTCGATTGAGGAGCGTTACCATTAACCCGATTAGCTGGTCCGTTCGGCTGACCTTGAGCTTTACTCTGGGCACGACTCTCTAACAAGGCAAAATTATCAACCACGATTTCGGTTACGTAAACTCGCTGACCCTGTTTATTGTCATAGCTGCGGGTTTGAATTCGGCCGTCAATTCCAACTAAAGAACCCTTATGGGTAAAATTAGCAAAAACTTCGGCACCTTTTCGCCAAATTACGCAATTAATAAAGTCAGTCCCGCGCTGACCGTTCCGGTTCGTAAAATTCCGGTCAACGGCTAACGTAAAGTTACCAACAGCAATGCCCTTAGGGGTGTATCGCAAATCAACGTTTCTGGTCAGGCGGCCAGTTAGAGTTGCACGATTAATCATCTGCAACACTCCTCTCCGATTTAACGATTCTAATTATTCATTATGATCGGTCTGGTCAGTTTTCTGATCGGACTGAGCTTCTTTAGAATAGTCGCGTTTAACGATCATGTGACGTAAAATGTTGCCATCATATTTGGATAAACGGTCGAATTCTTCTAAAGCAGCTGGATTGTCGGTTTCCATGTTAATAATGTGATAAATTCCTTCGGTGAATTTATCAATTGGGTAAGCAAACCGACGTTTCTGCCAGTCTTTAGAACTAGCAATCTTAGCACCACTTGCGGTTAAGATTTTGTCAAAGCGATCAACTAACTTCTTTTCGTCGGCGTCGCTAATGTCTGGTCGAATAATATAAGTAATTTCATACTTACGTTTTTCCATAAATTTCACACCTCCCTGTGGTCTACCGGCCCCTTTTTGTGAACTAAGGAGCAGGATTGTGTAGAATCATCTACAAATTAATATTTTATCATGACTATTAAAATGATTCAATTTTGCCTGAATTGATTTGTTCAACAACTTTAAATACGTAAACTCGAAACCTTTTTATTGGTTTTTAACTGATTTTTTCGCGTGATCCGTCTGAGCCCGAGGGATTTTGGTCATCGCGGTTACTTTTGATTTGTGGCCAACCCGAATCAACCGAACGCCAAAGGTCACCCGACTAGTTTTGGAAACCTCATTCGCGTGAAACCGGATCGTTACTCCTTGATTAGTCATCAGCATTAAATCATCTTGTTGATTTAACGTCGCCAGGCCGGTCAATTTGCCGTTTCGCTTGCCGATCCGAATCGTCTTGACGCCTTTGCCGCCACGATTCTTGATTTGGTATTCCTTAGCAGGAGTTCGCTTGCCGTAGCCTTTTTCGGAAATCACCAAAACGTCACTCGTGTCGTTCAAAACGTCAGCACCGACCGCGTAATCGCCGGGGCGCAGGTTAATTCCTTTAACGCCGGCGGCACCACGGCCCATCGAGCGGACGCTGTTAACCGGAAAACTAGCGGCGTACCCTAAATGAGTACCGATGATTAGATTCTGACGGTCACTGACGATTGAAACGTTCAGGAGTTCGTCACCAGATTTTAGATGAATTGCCTTTAGTCCACTGCGTCGAATGTTCATGAAATCACTAACTGGAGTTCGTTTTACGATTCCGTGAACAGTTGTAAAGAACAAGTATTTATCACGGTCACGGTGTTTTTCCGAAACGTTAATTACGGCCTGAATTCGTTCTTTGGGACTGATTCGCAAGAAATTAATGATCGGCAGTCCTTTGGCATTCCGTCCGTATTCAGGGATCTGATACACTTTCATCCGGTAAACCTTGCCGACGTTAGTAAACAACAGCAGCGTGTCGTGGGTGTTAGCTGAAATCAGGTGTTCAACAAAATCGTCATTGTGAACGTCCATTCCCTGGATTCCGCGGCCACCGCGATTTTGTGACTTAAATTCATCGGTATCCAAGCGCTTAACGTAATTCTGGTGAGTCATCGTGACGATTACCGGCTTCGGTTCAACCAGGTCTTCGTCTTCGATGCTCATTATTTTGCCAAAGACGATCTTGGTTCGACGACGGTCACCAAACCGCTTCTTTAATTTAATTAATTGGGTGGCAATGATGTGATTAACTTTCTGCGGATCCGCCAGAATCCCGTGGTAAGTCTTAATGTTCGTCAGTAACTGCTGATGCGCTGCTTCGATTTTGCCGTATTCTAAGCCGGTCAACCGAACTAACCGCATGTCTAAAATCGCCTGAGCTTGACGATCGGATAGCTTAAAATTGTTCATCAGCTTAACTTTAGCGACCGAACTGGTTTTGGACTGACGGATGATCTTGATAATTGCTCGAATGTGATTCAAGGCGATTAAAAGCCCGCGCATGATTTCGTCACGTTTTTGGGCCCGGGTTAGTTCATATTTAACCCGGCGACGAACCACTTGTACTTGATGGTCAATATAATACTGAAGAATCTGCTTCAAGTTCAGCAATTTCGGTGCTCCGTTAACGATCGCCAGCATGTTAAAACTGAACGAAGCTTGCAATAAAGTCATTTTGTATAAATTATTCAGAATGATTTGAGCGCTGGCGTCTCTCCTGACGTTAATTACCACTCTTAATCCGGTTCGATCGGATTCATCATTGACGTCGGTGATTCCCATGATTCGTTTGTCACGAACCAAACTGGCGATGTGCTTAACCAGTTGAGCTTTATTAACCATGTAAGGTAATTGGGTAATCACAATTTTCTGCTTGCCGTTTTTACTCGTCTGAACATCAACTTTAGCCCGAATTGCAATTGTGCCGCGACCGGTTTGGTAAGCTTTTTTGATTCCAGACTTGCCAATTACGACTCCGCCGGTTGGAAAATCGGGTCCCGGAATCACCTTCATCAGTTCGGGAACCGTTGCCTGCGGATTCTTCATCAGCATTTGAATTCCGGCGATTACTTCACCTAAATTGTGCGGTGGAATGTTGGTTGCCATCCCAACCGCGATTCCGTCGGCACCGTTCACCAGCAGATTAGGGAACCGAGCTGGCAAAACTACCGGTTCGCGTTCGGTTCCGTCGTAATTATCCTGAAAATTAACGGTGTTCTTGTTGATATCACGGAGCATTTCCACGGCAACCCGGCTTAAACGGGCTTCCGTATAACGCATTGCGGCGGCACCATCACCATCGACCGAACCAAAATTGCCGTGACCGTCGACCAGCATGTAACGGTAGCTGAACGGCTGGGCCATTCGAACCATGGCACCGTATACCGCACTATCACCGTGGGGATGATATTTTCCTAAAACGTCGCCGACCACTCGAGCTGATTTCTTGTAAGGCTTATCGGGGGTTACCCCTAATTCGTGCATGTCGTACAAGATCCGGCGCTGAACTGGTTTTAAGCCGTCACAAACGTCCGGCAGGGCCCGAGCCACGATCACGCTCATCGCGTAGTCCAAAAATGACGACCGCATTCGTTTCGAAAGGTCAACATCCGTAATTCGATGATTCAAATTTTCGTTTGCCATTCGGTTTCCTCCATTCACAATTACTTATTAGACATCTAAATTCTGAACGAAAGTCGCGTTATTTTTAATGAACGCCTTCCGTGGCGTAACTTTGCTTCCCATTAGCATCGTAAACGAATGGGCCGCGCTTTTAGCGTCGCTTGGGTCGACCCGTAACAAGCGCCGGTTCTTAGGATTCATGGTGGTGTCCCACAATTGACTAGGATCCATTTCACCTAATCCCTTGTACCGTTGAATATCGGGTTTAGGTGACGCCGGAAGCTCGCCTAATGCCTGTTTTAATTCGTCATCAGTTCCGATGTATTTCTGCATTTTACCCTGACGTAACCGATACAACGGGGGCTGTGCAATATATACGTATCCGGCGTACAACAGCGGCCGCATGTAATTATAAATCAACGTCAAAAGCAGGGTTTGAATATGGTAACCATCCACATCGGCATCGGTCATCAAGATTAATTTGTGGTAATTAGCCTTTAAGATGTTGAAGGTATCACCGAATCCGGCGCCCATTGCGGTAATCAACGAACGAATTTCTTTATTAGCTAAGATTCGGTTCATGCTGGCCTTTTCGACGTTTAGAATTTTGCCACGAATCGGCAGAATTGCCTGAGTCAGACGAGAACGGCCTTGTTTAGCGGAACCACCGGCTGAATCACCTTCGACAATAAACAGTTCAGAAATATTAGGATCTTTACTGGTGTTATCAGCCAGCTTGCCGGGCAAGTTAGTGATTTCTAAGCCACTCTTTTTCCGGGTAACTTCACGAGCCCGACGAGCAGCTTCGCGAGCCTTTGACGCCACGTTGCTTTTCTTGATAATTCGCTTGGCCAGCTGGGGATTTTCGAGTAAGAATTTCATAAATTGATGGCCAAAGACTTTATTAGTGGCCGTTCGAGCATCGGTATTACCGAGTCGGGTCTTGGTTTGACCTTCAAATTGCGGGTTCGGGTGCTTGATACTGACGATCGCGGTAATTCCTTCCCGGACGTCGTTTCCCGAAAGGTTCTTTTCGTTTTTCTTAAGTAACTTATTTTTACGGGCATATTCGTTAATTACCCGGGTCAAAGCTTGCTTAAAGCCTTCCTCGTGGGTACCACCTTCAACCGTATGAATATTGTTAGTAAACGTCAACAGGTTGCTGTGGTAATCATTGGTGTATTGCAAAGCCACTTCAACTTCAATTCCGCTGGCCTTGCCTTCGATATAGATCGGTTCTTTAAACATGCTTTGTTTATCACGATCCAGGAATTCAACGTAATGTTTGATGCCGCCCTCGAACCGGTAGTCCTTCACGACCGGTTTTTCGTGGCGTTCATCCTTAATAGTCATCCTGAGGCCCTTATTCAAGAAGGCCAGTTCGCGAATCCGGTTGTTTAGAACTTTGAAATTAAAAGTGGTGGTCTCGGTGAAGATGTCCGGATCCGGTTTAAAATGCACCGTGGTTCCGTGTTCAGTTTCTGGACAAGTCCCGATTACTTTCATCTGATTCTTAACGTGACCACGGGTAAAGTCCATGTGGTATTTTTTACCGCCACGCGCAACCGTAACGTCAAGTTCTTCGGAAAGCGCGTTCACGACGCTGGCACCAACTCCGTGAAGGCCTCCGGAAACTTTGTAACCGCCACCGCCGAATTTTCCACCGGCGTGTAAGATCGTAAAGATTACTTCTAAAGCTGGTTTCCCGGTATCTTTTTGGGTATCAACCGGAATTCCACGACCGTTATCGATTACGGTAATACTATTATCTTTATGAATAATTAAATTAACTTCGGTCGCAAAACCGGCTAGTGCTTCGTCAATTCCGTTATCAACGATTTCCCAAACTAAATGATGTAATCCTTGGGAACTGGTCGAGCCAATATACATCCCGGGTCGTTTCCGAACCGCTTCTAATCCTTTCAGGATTTGAATTTGGCTAGCGTTGTATTGGCTGGCTTCTTCTTCCTTTTTCTTTTCTTGATTAGTCACAAGATTTCCTCCTTAAAATCAACTTTATTAATTCTGATCTTAAGCTGACTTGATCGTTCCGTGAACCACCCGAAAGATCTTTGGATCTTTGATTAACTTCTGGGTCACGCCACTCAAATTAGTGGTGGTCAAAAACGTTTGAACCTTATCCTGAATTGTTCTTAGCAAACTAGTCTGGCGCTTACTATCAAGCTCGGACAGGACGTCATCCAAAAGCAGCAGTGGGTATTCACCAGTGATTTCTCTCATTAAATCAATTTCAGCCAGTTTAATTGACAGCGCGCTAGTGCGCTGCTGTCCCTGCGAACCGAATTTTCGAACGTCACGACCGTTAACGATGAATTTAAGGTCGTCCCGGTGCGGTCCCAAAAGCGTGGTCTTGTCTTGAATTTCTTTTTTCTGGTTTCTTGCATAAAGCTTTTTTAAGCTCTGGTAAACCTGGGAAACGGACTTTAATTGCTTCCTGGGCAAAACCGTTACGTATTGTAAATGCAGATGTTCGTGAGATAGGGAAACTTCGGAATCAATCTTCCGCGACCATTTTTCGAGCTTGTGCAGCAGGTGAACCCGCTGAACTATGATCTCGGCTCCGTAAGCCGAAAGCTGATCTGACAAAACCGTCAAATAAATCAGATCATTCGCGTGGTGATAATGAAGATCCTTCAGATAACGATTTCGCTGCCGCAGAATTTCCTTGTATTGAGCGATATTGTATAAATATTGACTGCTCATCTGGCTGAATTCGGTGTCGATAAAATGCCGACGCACTTTCGGGGCGCCCTTCACGATCGATAAATCATTAGGCGAGAAGAGCACGACGTTAAGCTGGCCAACGTAACTGGACAATTTGGCTTGCTCCAAATGATTAATTTTGGCCCGCTTATCACTTTGGCCTAAATCTAGTTCTAGCCTTAGCTTGCCGGTCTTCTTTTGAACTAGCCCTTTAATCTGGGTCGCCGGTTGGTGCCAAGTAATCAGGTCCCGATTATTCCTGGTCCGTTGACTTTTAGTAAGCGCCAAAACGTAAATTGATTCCATCAAGTTCGTCTTGCCCTGAGCGTTATCACCAATCAAAACGTTGATCCCGGGTGCGAACTTAACGTTTAAATGATCGTAATTTCTGAAATGATGAAGTTTTAATTCATTCAATTTCATTTAAACTTAATCTTTTTGCATTAAAAACGCGCCAACATTAGGTACGGCAACCTGATCGCCAGGATAGAGTTTCTTTCCGCGCCGGTCTTCAGCCTTACCGTTGACCTTAATATCGTGATTTCTCAGATACCATTTCGCCTGGCCACCGGTACCGACTACGTCTTCAGCTTTCAGGAGTTGGCCCAACGTCATGTAAGCAGTTTTAAGTAAAACTTTTTTCTTCAAGATCTCACCCGCTTTTGCGTTTATATTATAACACATTCGCCATTTTTGAGCTTACTCAGAGATTTTTGATTTATTCAAGATAGTTTACACTACACTCATTTAAAATTGCTGAGGCGTTTATTATTAACGATTTATTCAAATTATTCAAAATTAATTTTAGAAAGTTCGAACCGGAGTAATTAATTGAATAAAGTTCTTTTGATCTTCAGTCGGCAAAAGCGTGAACGGCCGAAGCGGGGAAATGAAAGAAATGTTGATCATCGTCTGGCCAAGTGACCTAAGGGCGTCTTTCACGTAATCAGGATTGAACGAAATTGAAAGGTCCTTGCCATTAATTTCTTTGGGCTTAAGGTTCTCTTCAACTTTACCGACATCTGGTGAATCACCGGTGATCGAAACTTGTCCATTTTCCGGACTAAGCGTCATCTTAATTACGTTATTTCTAGACATGTGAGAAAGTAAGGCGGCACGTTCGATTGCAGCTAACAATTCTGGAGCTGAAAATTGAACTTGCGTGGTTGACTGGTCAGGAATTAGCTGGGAAGTGTCAGGATAATTGCCTTCTAATAGTCTCGAATAGAACGAAGTTTTTCCCATGATGAAAAGTACTTGGTTGGTCGAGAGCCGCATTTCGACTTCATCGTTTCCACTAATCATTCTGGCGAGTTCGACTAGGCTACTGCCCGGGATGATTACGTCGCATTTGGCCTGGTTATCAGATAGAGTAATCCTGCGTTGACTAAGTCGATGGCTATCGGTAGCAACCGCAAGTAGTTTCGAATTGTTAAGGACGAAATGGACCCCGGTTAAAATCGGTCGGCTTTCTTGGTCGGAAACTGCGATTACGGTTTGGTTAATGATTTCTTTAAATAATTTACCAGGAAGTTTGACCGATTTTTCGTTGCTGATTTGGGGAAGGTGAGGATAGTTACTTGCATCAAGTCCGTTAATTGTGAACGAGGCGCTACCCGACTTGACTTGGGTCTGGAAGCGGTCACCGACTTTAATGCTCACCATGTCATTGGGCATTTTTCTGATGATATTACTAAAGAAGCGGGCCGGTAGAGCGATGGAACCGTCCTCGATAATTGATAATTGATTATTCTTATTTTTGGTTTCGATTAAAGTTTGAATTGAAATATCATTGTTGCTTCCGGTTAAGATAATTCCGTCTTGGTTAGCGTCAATTTTAATTGAGGTTAGGATTGGAATCGTAGTTCGTTTCGAGATTGCTCTTGAAACTTTACTGATTCCGTTGATTAGACTCGATCTTTTGATTAGAAATTTCATTTTAGGATCTCCCTTGGTTTTACATATACATAATATATTATATTTACTATTAGTAGTAGGTGTTGTGGATAACTGGTCAATTTAGGGCATCAGGACCTTTACGTCGGGATTATACCCTGTGGATATCCCTGTGGATAAAGTGTGGATAACTTCTGATTTCTGTGGATAACTTTTTGGCAATTATCTTTGCAATTCGTTTTTTAGATCCGCAACGTAGTTCTGAATATCCGGGTTGCTTTTGAGCTCTCGCTTAATTTTATCGTAAGCGTGAATCACTGTGGTGTGGTCTTTACCACCGAATGCTTTGCCAATTTTGGGAAGTGAAGTTTTAGTAATGATTCTTGATAAATACATTGCGATTTGTCTCGGAATTACGATCGCTTTGGTTCGCTTTTTTCCTTTGAGATCTTCAAGTGAAATGTCGAAGTAGGACACGACTTTCGATTGAATCATCGGGATACTAATCTTTCTGGCGCTGGCTTTTGCTAGATCAAGGCCGTGAAGAGCTTGCTTAGCTAACCTTAACGTGATTGATGACCGTTTGAGCCTTGACAAAGCTTTGACCCGTGCCAAAGCACCTTCTAATTCCCTGACGTTTGAATCAATTTTTTTAGCGATGTAATCCAGGCAGCTTTCCGGGATTTGAATGTGATCGAACTTGGCCTTTGACTTTAGAATTGCAATCCGGGTTGCTAGATCAGGACGGGTAATGTCGACGGAGAGCCCCCACGCGAATCTTGAAATCAACCGGTCTTGAAGTTTTGGGATTTCGTTTGGCAATCGATCGCTGGTTAGTACGATTTGTTTTCCTTCATCATATAAATCATTGAAGGTGTGGAAAAATTCTTCCTGAGTCCCGCCTTTGTCGGCAAAAAATTCAATGTCGTCGACCAGCAGGATGTCGACGTTTCGGTATTCTTCCCTAAATTCACTTGATTTCTTGTTTTTGATTGATTTGACAAATTCGTTAGTAAAAGATTCGCTGGTTACGTATTTGATGTTAGTTCCGGGAGCCCTTTGTGAAATTCGATTTCCAATTGCCTGCATTAAGTGGGTTTTGCCCAAGCCAACCCCACCGTAGATTAATAATGGATTGTACATTTTACCGGGATCGTCCGAAACAACTAAGGCGGCCGCGTGGGCCATTTGGTTTCCTTTTCCCGTTACGAATTTCTCGAAAGTGTAGTTAGGGTTTAGGACTCCCTGCTGGTTTAAAGCAGCATCTGAATCAATCGGTGGCTCCATCTGCTGATACTGCTGAAGTTCCTCTTTTAATACGAACTTTGGAATAATGTCAGTTTGCGTAATTTTATAAGCGTATTCAACTAATTGTGGGGAAAGTTTAGCTTTCCAGTAGTCTCGATGAAGGGGAGAAGGTAATTCAAGGATCAATTTACCATCTTTAAGCTTGATTGGCTTAACCGTTTTAACCCACGCAGCGTAAGTGGTTGGCGAAACGTTCTTTTTAAATTCATCTCTAATTTGATTCCATAAAGAACGGCAACTAATCAAATTACTTCCCCTCCCGTTTTTAAGAATTACGGGTCAATAATATCATTGAAATGCTTAGTTTTCCACAGGTTATTGACAATTCAATGCTATGTTTCACAACTTGTCAATAACTTTTCCACAGTCTGTGGATTAATTAGTTAAATTCACTTCGCAAAAATGAGTTATTAACAGGCACCTGTGGATAAGTGCATTTAGTGTAGCTACCATTAGAAATGGAATCAGTTATTAAAATTACTAGTTTTCCACAGGCTGTGGATAACTTTTTCCACAGGCTGTGGACAATAAAAAATCTTGTGGATAACCTTGTGAATAAGTGATCAAAAATTAGCATCTTAATTTTGTGAAACAGTTTACTTATCCACAGGACAAAATCCGCTATAATTATTATAAACTAATTTTACTTTTTAATAAATCCTTTTTTTGTGGTATTATTAAAAGGAAATGCTTTAGGACGCTTTAGGCGTCATTTTAAGGAGGGTTAGTAATGAAAAGAACTTACCAACCGAAAAAACGGAAGCGTGCTAGAACCCATGGTTTTCGTGCTCGAATGAAAACTAGAAACGGGCGAAAAATTTTGGCACGCCGTCGTAAAAAAGGTCGGAAACAATTAACCGTTTCAAAGTAAAGAAATAAAAGCCACTGGAGATCAGTGGCCTTTTTTTCATAAAGATTGGTTTAACGATCTAACGTTTTG